>NZ_PNCP01000328.1:0-264 GCF_005886115.1 Pseudoalteromonas sp. S4492 | reverse complement strand
AGGAGTCGCAGATAGATCTCTATCAGCAATACCAGCTCCTGTTCTCCCAGTGCGTGACGAGGCGTTGAAAGCAGAGCCATGGAAACCAGGTTAACCGGATTTACAACCGCAGCTGAGTTGATCTCGCTGGCAATATTGAAAGCCAAAGTGTTCGTGGTTTTCTTCAGCCACTGAGGCTTAAAGCCTTCTGATTGTTCATGCTGCCATTGAGGGACTTCTTTATCCAGGAACTCACCCATGCTGATGGGGTTGCCAAAGTTGATC
>NZ_PNCP01000327.1:0-220 GCF_005886115.1 Pseudoalteromonas sp. S4492 | reverse complement strand
TCTTTTTTAAAGGTTTTGGCATCGTATACGTAAACAATGTGATTATCCCAGGTTAACTGATAAATCTTACCATTGAGCATGGTAATCCCTTCCCCGAAAATTTTATTTGGCAGATTGATAGATTTAGTGGCTTTACCTGTTTTTAATTCATTGATACGAAGCTTGCTTCCTTTTTTTAAACCGGTTCCTTCATAAAGCATATTATTTTCCCAAATCAATC
>NZ_PNCP01000326.1:0-410 GCF_005886115.1 Pseudoalteromonas sp. S4492 | reverse complement strand
GGCTGCTGACCTGCCTTGGACACAACGACAACATCGATGCCGTGCATGAAGGTCTGCTGCGGCTGGTGGCCTGGCGCCTGACCTCGCTGAAGAACGGCGAGCGTCCCAAGCAGCTGACGCTAGACATCGACGGCCTGCCGATTAAGGTCCATGGGCACCAGGGCGGTTCCGCTTATCATGGCCTTTACGGTACGCGGATCTATTCGCCGCTGGTCGCCTCGTTGGCCGAAACTGGCGACATGGTCGGCGGCCTGCTGCGCGAGGGCAACGCCGGCCCCGCCGAGAACGCTGATACGTGGATCCCGCACCTGGTGAAGCGGCTTAACGAGAGCACCGGCGCCCAGGTTCGGGTGCGTATCGACGCCGGCTTCACCGACAACGACACGCTGGAGGCGCTGGAGAAGCGCAGC
>NZ_PNCP01000325.1:0-327 GCF_005886115.1 Pseudoalteromonas sp. S4492 | reverse complement strand
CCCAATCTGAAAAATCATGATTGGAGCAACAAGGAGTTTTCTAACGCCAGAGGCATTTACTTCTTCTAATGGGTGGATCAACTGGGGCCATGATATGAAATTTTGTCGACTTGATCCAATTTTCAACCAATTGTCTTATCAAAAGATTTCCAGAAGGAGAAGTTTCAGTAGGTTGGATGGCGAGACAGAAGGGAAAAGCATGGCTTTTCCCTGTCAAAGATCAGATTCTTATGATGCCTTCAGGCTTGAAGTCATCGGCACGAATGGGGCTGTGGTTTTCTATAAACGCTTTGAGAACGTCTGCGTCTTTATAGCCTGTGTCCACAT
>NZ_PNCP01000324.1:0-301 GCF_005886115.1 Pseudoalteromonas sp. S4492 | reverse complement strand
CGGCCAGATAGAAATAGGATTGCTTTCGGTTCATGACGGTTCAGACCCTGAAAGATGTGCCTGATAGGTTTGCCAATAGGAGGTTAAAAGCTTGGGCAATGCTACAGGATCAAAGGGTTTCTGGATGACGCCAATAACGCCTCTGGCAAGATACTCATCGATCTCATGAGCCTGAACCCGGGCAGTCATCAGTATCACGGGGATCAGTCGGTAAGCCTCCTGCCGGGAAAGGTATTCATACACCGTTAAACCGTCCATATCTGGCATCATCACGTCCAGCAAAACCAGATCCGGTGTAACA
>NZ_PNCP01000323.1:0-324 GCF_005886115.1 Pseudoalteromonas sp. S4492 | reverse complement strand
AGTCCATTGGTCATTGAGTGTGATGTCATCTTGGATGAAGGCGCTGAATAATTCTGTCTGCTTGGAGTCCTTGCCTTCAAGTAGATACATATAGGAAGTATTTTTTACTTCGTACCATGTAGCTCTGTATCCAAGTCCCCAGACTAGATCGTGCTTTCCCCTGAGCTGATAGTAATGCTGGAACTCAAAATCAACCGTGTCACGTTTTTCAGCGATCCGGTAATCAAAGTTCTGGTAGTTGTCGTAGATAGCTCTGAAGGAGTAATCGTGAGTTTTACTCAGGGTTCTCTTCCAATAAGCGCCTAAGTTGCCTCCGCGCTGATA
>NZ_PNCP01000322.1:0-224 GCF_005886115.1 Pseudoalteromonas sp. S4492 | reverse complement strand
TCCCCACCTTCCTCCGGTTTGTCACCGGCAGTCTCCCCAGAGTGCCCACCATAATGTGCTGGTAACTGAGGATAAGGGTTGCGCTCGTTGCGGGACTTAACCCAACATCTCACGACACGAGCTGACGACAGCCATGCAGCACCTGTCACTGCGTTCCCGAAGGCACCCATCTATCTCTAGAAAGTTCGCAGGATGTCAAGGCCAGGTAAGGTTCTTCGCGTTGC
>NZ_PNCP01000321.1:0-303 GCF_005886115.1 Pseudoalteromonas sp. S4492 | reverse complement strand
AGGCGTAGCTACGAATGCAATCTGTTTGATACCTGGCGACAGCTTTCAGAACGCTTTATGTATTTTGCCGAACAACCCTTTCAGATAGATGAAGCTAACCTTCAGCGCAGCCATGAAACGCCCGATTATATTGGCTTTCGTGAAGCTGCCGTTAATGCCCTGGTGCACCAGGATTATACGGATACTCAGCGCACAGCAACCGTACACTTTTATAAAGACGCCAGTGTGTACTTTAACCCCGGTGATTCACTGCTTGATGAAAGTGAATTGGGTAAAGGTGGCAGTGCTTCACGTAATCCGCTT
>NZ_PNCP01000320.1:0-365 GCF_005886115.1 Pseudoalteromonas sp. S4492 | reverse complement strand
TAAAACCCTTCTTAGATCCACAAAAACAAACACTGGTAAGTGTGGTTACAGGCGTATGGATCAACGATATCCTAAGTATTGTGGGAGATCAATTTGCCATTTTCCGCGCTATGCCCAATACGGCTATTGCTATTCAGGAAAGTATGACCTGTATCAATAGCATGAACGCATCCGAAACACAAACCGCATTTGTGACCGGCTTATTCAATCAGTTAGGGAAAACAGTTTTTATAGAAGAAAAACTCATGGATGCTGCTACAGTGCTCGGTGCCTGCGGCACCGCTTATGCCATGCGTTATATTCGTGCCAATATCCAAGGAGGCATTGAAATCGGCTTCAGTGCTGCTATAGCATCCCTGATCGCC
>NZ_PNCP01000319.1:0-237 GCF_005886115.1 Pseudoalteromonas sp. S4492 | reverse complement strand
GGTGCAGGGGCGCATTACCGGCAGGCGCTGCGCCAGACGACCGAGGTTGTAGGGGTGGAAGCCGTCCACGTCCTTGTCGGTGCGGATGCGCTCGAGAATCGGGCGTGAATCGAGATGCGCCGGCAGCGGCAGCTGCACCAGGATGCCGTCGATGCTGGTGTCGTCATTCAGCTGGTCGACCAGGGCTTCCAATTCCTGCTGAGTGGTGTCAGCGGACAGGCGGTGCTGGGTGGAGAG
>NZ_PNCP01000032.1:0-64249 GCF_005886115.1 Pseudoalteromonas sp. S4492 | reverse complement strand
TTTACCTGTGAGTGCGTCTTCACCACAAAGATAAGCGCGTCTAACGCAACGGGAAACACAATGGTAATACCTGGTGTTCGACAAACAGATTTGCCGCTTCCTTGCTAAAGCCATCGTCCACTCCTTGAACTGATAATTTGAAATCCATTAGCTGTAACTAAAGTGTAGACAAAATCTGTTTTGCCGCAATAATAACTGAACAGTTAAAAGTGACTGTCCGTGTAAATGAGTTTTACTTTTAACATCGTATTCCTTTGTTTCTGCATATATAAAATTTTCGAATATGCATAATTGCTTTACTTTTCGCTCAATGATTTCCTGCTACTTTTAAGTAAAGAATCTAGTTTATGAGGTATAAAGTGAGTACATTTAATTGCGTACTGATCAACCTATTACTTGTTTTTTCGAGCCTTGGGCACGCTGGAACCGGGGTTGCAATTGACCCAGATAAAGCACAAGCCTACACACCCGCTCCTGAAAACATAAAAGCCCGAGAACGTTTTCAAGATAATAAGTTTGGTATCTTTTTACACTGGGGACTGTATAGTCAACTTGGTGGTGTAGGAAGCCCGTATGGAGCCGAGTGGATCATGGAAGACTTACGAATTTCGGGGCCCAAGTATCAACGTTTAGCTGAATTTTTTAACCCAACAGGCTTCGATGCAGAACAGTGGGTTAAGGCGTTTAAAGATGCTGGAGCAAAGTATATTGTTATTACTTCAAAGCATCATGATGGGTTTTCCATGTACGACAGTAAAGTTTCTAATTTTGATATTGTCGATAGTACACCTTATAAAAAAGATCCTATCAAAGAGCTCGCTAACTCGGCTCAAAAACATGGTTTACAACTTTTCTTTTATTATTCACAACTTGATTGGCATCACCCAGATTACTATCCATGGGGTCGAACAGGCCATTACACCAAACGAGAAAAAAGTGGTGATTGGGCAAAATACCTGCAATTTCAAGATGCACAACTAAAAGAGCTTTTAACTCAATATGGGCCAATTGGTGGTATTTGGTTTGATGGTTGGTGGGATCAAGAAGACTCCCACAATTGGGATAACTGGCAACTACAACGCACTTATAAAATGATCCATGAACTACAGCCTGCAACCTTAATCGTAAATAACCACCACAGATTCACTGTTCCAGGTGAGGATTATCAGGGCTTTGAACAACAGCTTCCTACTAATCAAGAACGGTTAGGTAAATTACCATTAGAAATGGCACAAACAATGAACGGTAGCTGGGGATTCAGTTTAACTGATGATAATTACAAAACGACTAAAGAGCTCGTGCAAACCTTAGTAAGTGCCGCTGGAAGAAACGCTAATTATTTACTTAATACAGGCCCAATGCCAAACGGTAAAATCCAACCAGAAAACCTAAAAACCTTTGCCGAAATTGGTCAGTGGCTAAAGGTGTTCGGTAAGAGTATATACGGCACTCGAGGCGGCCCTATTTCCCCGCAAAACTGGGGAGTGAGCACTCATAATAATGAGAGTATTTTTATTCATATACTCAACTGGCAAGCAGATACATTAAGTATAGAACTTGCAACTCCTATCAAGTCTGCAACAAATTTAAAGACCTCAAAACCTGTTAACTTTAAACAAGTTGAAGGTGTTATTACGTTAGAAAATTTGAAGTTTGATAATGAAGAGTACGTTCAGGTCATTGAGCTAACGTTAAAACCAAATGATTAGCCGCTAAAAAGTTAAAAGCCACGGTTTAAAAATAAAGATGACTGTCCACATAAAACATATTTAACAGTGACTGTCCTTGTAAATTTTAGGTATTAAAAAAGCGCCTCTAGGCGCTTTTTTGTGGTTAAAGAATTTGATTCTCTTTCCAGGCTTGTTCTTTTGCCATGCGCTTTTTACGCTTGTCACATGGGTCGTCACAGTCGCAGGCTTTGTCAATTCCAACAGCGCCTAAGCCACCACAACTACTGGCCATAGATTTCTTTTGCACAATCATGCCGACAGCCATCGCTGCCACAATTAAAATAAGTAGACCAAATGTTAGAAGAAAAAGTGACATTGCTTTGCCCCTATCGTCAGCAATTAAATCAAGCCCAATGTATTGGGCTGCATGTATTATATACCCAAACCACCCCAAGGTGCGAGTTTCAGTTGGAATTAAAAGTGATTTAGGCAAGGCATTGATTGCAAGCAATAGTGGTTCTATTGTTAAAATCAATAACGCAGTATAAATCGCTTTTAAACCAACCTTTTGGGTGCTTCACAGGCGCTTACTCTCATCGTTGTTACTTCTTAAAAGGGACTGCCATTTTGCAAAGTAACGCCTTGATATTAAGCACCTGTGAAACGCTGAATTCTGCATCTTGGGGCGGCTTGGGTATACACTGCTTCTTGCCCTGCTACAAATAAGGTTTAAAAGCGGGGCTAGAATATGTCACTAAGCCATTGTCAGACTTACCAATTAAATACACAGGCAAATCGTGCTCTTCTGCGTATTTCTGCGCACGCTCCATGCCCATCACAGTTAGTGCGGTAGCTAAACCATCGGCTGTCATTGCTGATGGGCTTAATACAGTTACAGATACTAAATCATGACGACTCGGCATGCCTGTCATTGGATCAATTAAGTGGCTATATGTTACACCATCCATTTCGTAAAAAATTCGGTAATCACCCGATGTCGCAATACCATTGGTACCTGGTTCAATTACCTTATGTACTTTACGAACGCCTGGCTCAGCATCTGGCTGTTCAATTGCAATTTTCCACGTGATGTTGTCTGGCTTAATACCCGATACACGTAGCTCACCACCAATCTCAACCATATAATTAGTCAGGCCATGGCTTTCAATTACTTCTGCTACTTTATCAATACCATAACCTTTAGCTGTTGCAGAAAATGACAGCTCTAAACCATCAATTGTTTTCATCAAACCCGCATCAGTAAGTTTAAGCTTATCAACGCCAATTTTAGCAACCATTGCAGCCAACTCTTCATCCGTTGGGCGCTTAGTTGGCTTTTTATCTGGACCAAAGCCCCACAAGTCAATTAGGGGCCCCATAGTGACATCTAACGTTTTTGTTGATTCACCAAGGCGGATTGATTCAGCTACCACATTTCTAAAATCAGCACTAATTGGCATCACCTGCCCTGCTGGTAGTTGATTAAACTGGTTAATTTCTGAATCAGGAATGTAAGTCGACATTGATTGGTTTACATCTTTAAGCACTTGCTTAATTTCAGGATGTAAATCAACACCTGCAAGTTGCGATGGCTCTGCATACACCTTTATATGATAGGTAGTCCCCATAGTCTTACCTTCAAAATAAAGCTCTTCGGCCTTATCAGCTTGACTGCAGCCAGCCATGAGTAAAGTCATAGTTAGTAGGAAAAAGGCCATCAAGCCTTGGCGATAAAACACTCTATTCATAGCATTCACCTTTTGGATACCACACAATTAGGTATAGAAATAAAAAAGCCTCGTAACACTGAGTGCTACGAGGCCTGTATTCTAACCAAAACTTATTGTTTTGTGTATGGTGTTAGCCACCGAAGTCATCTAATAAGATGTTTTCGTCTTCTACACCAAGATCTTTTAGCATGTTGATAACAGCCGCGTTCATCATTGGAGGACCACACATGTAGAACTCACAATCTTCAGGCGCTTCATGATCTTTCAAGTAGTTTTCATAAAGTACGTTATGGATGAAGCCTGTGTAACCTTCCCAGTTATCTTCTGGTTGTGGATCAGACAGTGCTGTGTGCCATACGAAGTTATCGTTTTCTGCAGCTAAGCCATCAAAATCTTCTACGTAGAACATTTCGCGCTTAGAACGTGCACCATACCAGAAACTCATCTTACGCTTAGATTTTAAACGCTTAAGTTGGTCAAAGATATGTGAACGCATTGGTGCCATACCTGCACCACCACCTACGAATACCATTTCCGCATCAGTGTCTTTCGCGAAGAATTCACCGAATGGACCAGAAATAGTCACTTTATCACCTGCTTTAAGTGACCAAATGTACGAAGACATTTTACCACATGGCAGGCTTAGGTCTCTTGGCGGCGGCGTAGCGATACGCACGTTAAGCATGATGATGCCTTCTTCTTCTGGGTAGTTAGCCATAGAGTATGCACGAATTGTTTCGTCATCTACTTTAGACTCCAGATTGAAGAAACCGAAGTGGTTCCAGTCGCCACGATACTCTTCAGGAATATCGTAATCAGCGTATTTAACGTGGTGAGCTGGTGCTTCAATTTGAATATAACCACCTGCACGGAACGGTACTGATTCGCCATCAGGGATACCAAGCTTAAGTTCTTTGATGAACGTTGCTTTGTTATCGTTAGAGATAACTGTACATTCCCACTTCTTAACACCGAAAATTGACTCTTCAAGTTCAATTTCCATGTCGTTTTTAACATTTACCTGACACGCTAAACGACAGCCTTCACGAGCTTCACCTTTAGAGATGTGATCAAGTTCTGTTGGTAAGATATCACCGCCACCTGAATGAATGTGTACACGACACTGACCACAAGAGCCACCGCCACCACACGCAGATGAAACGAAGATACCTGAATCAGCTAGTGCACCTAAAAGCTTGCTACCTGCTGATGTTGTAATAGCTTTTTCTGGGTCGCCATTAATACCGATGGTGATATCGCCGCTTGCTACTAATTTAGATTTAGCACCAATGATAACTAAAACTAAAATAACAACGATAGCGATGAAAACACCAACACCTAAGAAAATCTCATTCATGATTTATCCTCGCTACCTATTAAAGTGAAATACCAGAGAATGACATAAAGCCAAGACCCATAAGACCAACAGTGATGAAAGTAATACCTAAACCACGTAAGCCATCAGGAACGTCTGAGTACTTCATTTTTTCACGGATACCAGCAAGTAAAGTAATTGCTAGTGCCCAGCCCACACCTGAACCGATACCATAAACAACAGACTCGCCGAAGTTATAGTTACGCTCAACCATGAAAGATACCGCACCGAAGATCGCACAGTTAACTGTGATCAGTGGTAAGAAGATACCTAACGCGTTGTAAAGTGCAGGGAAGAACTTATCTAATGCCATTTCAAGAATTTGTACAAGTGCTGCAATAACACCGATGAAAGTCAAGAAACGTAAGAAGCTAAGGTCTGCTTCTGGGTAGCCAAGCCACTCTAATGCACCTGGTGCAAGAACAGCGTGATAAACCAAGTTATTTACTGGTACTGAGATACCTAGTACCACGATAACTGCCACACCTAGGCCGATTGACGTAGTTACTTTCTTTGATACCGCAAGGAAAGTACACATACCTAGGAAGAAGGCTAAAGCTAAGTTTTCGATGAAAACCGCTTTTACAAATAAACTAATATAATGTTCCACTGCTCGCCCCTTACGCTTTTGCTTCTACTTGGTCTTTCTTCACGGTACGAAGTACCCAGATGAATAAACCAATAATGAAGAACGCACTCGGTGGTAAAATCAATAGACCCATTGGTTGATACCAGCCACCGTTTTGTACTAGTGGAATAATATCAACACCGAATAGTGAACCTTTACCGAATAACTCACGGATGAAACCAACAGTTAATAGAACTACTGAGTAGCCTAAACCGTTACCAATACCGTCTAAGAAAGACATTACTGGTGGTGACTTCATTGCGTATGCTTCAGCACGACCCATTACGATACAGTTTGTAATGATTAGACCAACGAATACAGAAAGCTCTTTTGCCGTAGCGTAAGAGAATGCTTGTAGTACTTGGTCAACAACGATTACTAGTGATGCGATGATCGTCATTTGCACGATGATACGTACAGATGAAGGGATCTGGTTACGAATACACGAGATAAAGAAGCTAGAAAACGCAGTTACTAGTGTCAATGCGATTGACATGATTAGTGCATTTTTTAAGCTTGATGTTACCGCTAGCGCAGAACAAATACCAAGTACTTGTAGTGCGATTGGGTTATTTGCGAATACCGGGCCAAATAGGACCGACTTCATTTCTTTAGTATCAGCCATTATTTCAACGCTCCTTCACGTACTTTCGCAAGGAATGGACCAAAGCCATGCTCGCCAGTCCAGAAGTCAACTGTGTGATCAACACCGTTTGAAGTTAATGTTGCACCAGAAAGACCATCGATTTGATGTTCGTTCTTCGCACCGCTCTTCATGATATTGATTGGTAACTCTTTACCTTGCCATTTAGCAGTCCACTGTGGATTTTGGATTTCACCACCTAGACCTGGCGTTTCGTTGTGCTTGTAGAAATTGATGTTTTTAACAGTTTCAGCATCGCTTTCAAGCGCTAGGAAACCATACATTACACCCCAAAGGCCGTAACCTTGGATAGGTAGAATGATTGCATCAATAGAACCATCTTCTTTTTTCGAGATGTATACAGGCGAGTTTTTAGTCATACGCTGAATACCAGCGATATCTTTAATACCCTCTGCTTTTAACGCGAAGCTGATGCTTTGATCGAACTTGCTTTTCTCGAAATCAAATGAGTTAGGATCAACACCTTCAACAAACTCACCTGTGTTCATGTCTACAACGCGAGCTTCGATTTTTGAGTTGAATGTATCAGATACAGAACCTGATACTGCAACACCTGCAGCCGCTAAGATATTACGTTGAATATCTTGTGTTTTGTTAGCTTGCTGTAAAGGACGAAGCTGAACTGAAGCAAACGATACGATTACTGCACACACTAAACATAGTGCAACAACAACGGATAGCGTTTTGCCGATTGATTCGTTATTACTAGACATTACGTGCCAACCTCCGCTTGATATTAGCTTGCACTACAAAGTGATCGAATAATGGTGCAAATAAGTTAGCAAATAAGATTGCTAGCATCATACCTTCTGGGAATGCCGGGTTAACAACACGGATCATTACAACCATAAAGCCGATTAACGCACCGTAAGCGAACTTGCCTTTGTCAGTGAATGATGCAGATACTGGGTCTGTTGCCATGAAGAACATACCAAATGCAAAACCACCAAGCACTAAGTGCCAGTGCCAAGGCATAGCAAATACTGCGTTAGTTTCAGAACCAACTGTATTTAGTAAGAATGCCGTTGCAACCATACCTAGGAATACACCTAGTACGATACGCCAAGAAGCGATACGCACATAAATTAGGAATAAACCACCGATTAATAGTGCTAGTGTTGACGTTTCACCGACAGAACCTTGAATGAAACCGTAGAACGCATTCCACCATAGTTCCATGTTGTTGTAATCAAGTGAACCAACCACTGCTTGACCAAGCATAGTCGCACCAGAGAATGAATCTACTGCAGTCCATACTGTGTCACCTGAAATTTGCGCTGGGTATGCGAAGAATAAGAACGCACGACCGGCAAGAGCAGGGTTAAGGAAGTTACGACCTGTACCACCAAAGATTTCTTTAGCGATTACAACACCAAACGTAATACCTAGTGCAACTTGCCATAAAGGAATCGTTGCAGGCAGGATTAGTGCGAATAATACAGATGTTACGAAGAAACCTTCATTTACTTCGTGCTTACGCACTGAAGCAAATAGTACTTCCCAGAAACCACCTACAGCAAACGTTACTGCATAGATAGGTAGGAAGAAGCAGGCACCGTAAAACATTTTCGCGCCCCAACCAGATTCAGCAGTTAATTCACCACCGAATAATTGGAACAGACCAACTTGCCATGTGTTTGCTAGTTCAAAACCTTGTGCTAAAGCACCTGCGGCCTGATGACCGATGTTGAACATACCAAAGAACATTGCAGGGAACGTCGCCATCCACACTAAAATCATCATACGTTTTAGGTCGATGTTATCGCGAACGTGTGTTTTGCCTTTATTTACGTAACCAGGCGTATAGAAAATAGTCGCTGCAGCTTCGTAAAGCGCATACCATTTTTCGTGTTTACCACCTGGTTCAAAATGCGGCTCAATATCTTCTAGAAATTTCTTTAAACCCATCTCTCTAGCCTTCCTTCTCGATCGTAGTCAAGCAATCGCGTAGGATTGAACCGTACTCGTATTTACCAGGACAAACGAAGGTACATAATGCTAAATCTTCTTCGTCAAGCTCTAGCGCACCTAACGCAATTGCACCATCAAGATCACGTGCGATTAAATCACGTAATAATAGTGTAGGTAGGATGTCTAAAGGCATAACACGCTCATAGCTACCAATTGGAACCATGGCACGCTTCGAACCACCTGTTGAAGTCGTCATATTAAATAGACGGCTAGGAGTAAGGTGAGATAAGAAGGTACGTGTTACTGAGAACTTGTTAGCACCTGGTGCAATCCAACCGAATAGCTCTTTTTCGCGACCTTCAAGTAATACAGATACTTGAACATGGTAACGACCTAAGAACGCGTGTGGACCTTGAGAAATAGCGCCTGATAATACAGAGCCAGAAATTACACGGTTATCACCGTCTTCTAATTCGCCAGCAACTAAATCATCTAAAGATGCACCTAGCTGAGTTTTCACTAAGCGTGGGTTTTTAACACGAGGACCAGCAAGCGAAACTACACGGTCAGTGAAGATTTCACCTGTCAGGAATAAATTACCAAACGCGATTACGTCTTGGTAACCTAAGTGCCAAACCTGCTTGCTTGCAGAAACTGGGTCTAAGTTATGAATGTGTGTACCAACAAGACCTGCCGGATGCTTGCCACCAAACTCATGTACTTCTACTTGAGGGATTGATGAGCTAGGCACTTGGCTACCTGCTTGTTTACAAACAAATACTTTGCCGTCAGTTAAACGAGATACCACAGCTAAACCAGCTTCAAATGCTTGAGTGTTCTCAGCAATGATTACTGCAGGATCTGCAGCTAGCGGGTTAGTGTCGATAGCCGTCACAAAGATAGAGCTAGGATTTGCATCCAAAGCAGCTACTCTGCTAAATGGGCGAGCACGTAGTGCTGTCCATTGACCTGACTGAACTAGTACTTCTTTCACTTTTTCACGGTCTAAGCTCGAAAGCTCGTCGGCCTTGAAAGAGTCAAAGGTGATTTGCTCACTGCCATTAACTTCAATAACAACAGATTGCAGCACACGTTTAGCACCACGATTGATTTCTTTAACTACCCCAGAAGCTGGTGCAGTAAATAAGACGCCTGGGTTCTTTTTGTCTTCAAAAAGTACCTGGCCTTTTTTGACTTGGTCATCCACGCGAACATGCATGGTTGGACGCATACCAATATATTCTTCACCTAGCACAGCTACACGTTTGACGGCAGAACCATCATGAATAACTTGCTGAGGTGCGCCCTCTATCGGTAAATCCAGACCTTTTTTTATGTTGATCATACGCACTTGCATTACATTAACGGAAAGAAACTGAAAAATCGTACCAACCACGTCGCTATTTGATATGCTCAAGTCACATTCTAAGTATCAAAGAACAGCTTGTTGAACACCCCAAACAAGCAACGCGGTAAACTCCTCACATATATTACCCGAATTTTAACATCAATCAGGGTGACTATGCGAGAGCAAATATTAAATTTATACGACAGATGTGGTTATTTAGACTGCAAAAACCGTTTGAATAAAATTCAATATAGACCAAAGTGCTATTGATGCAGATTTATTTTCATCCAGAAACAAAAAAGTCGCTTAAAAAAGCGACTTTTAAAAAACAAATTTGTTCAGCGATTAATCGATAAGCTGTGAAATCGCAACATCAGGATTCACATCTTGCTCGTAATCTACACTGTCGATACCAAAACCGAATAAACGTAAAAACTCAGTGTGGTAACCCACGTAATCCGTTAATTCGTCAATCGTATCTGTATCTACTGTATCCCAAACATGTTGTACACGAGCTTGAACATCGTCTTCTAACTCTTTGTAGTTTTGGAATAAGTGACCACCTTCGTCAAAACGTGGTGTCTCGCCGTAAAGGTTTTCAGTAAATAACGCATGAATTTGCTCAATGGTACCTTCGTATGTACCGTCTGCTTTCATTACTTTGAATAAAGCAGAGATATATAAAGGCATAATTGGAATTGCCGAGCTTGCTTGTGTCACAACCGCATTTAATGAAGAAACATACGCTTCGCCATTTAAGTCTTTTGTAGACTCTTTGATTGCTTGCGTTGCACGGTCAAGGTCTTCTTTCGCTTTACCAATTGTCGCATGACCGTAAATTGGCCATGTTAATTCTTTACCGATGTAAGTGTAAGCGGTTGTTTTGAAGTTATCAGCTAGTACATCCGCATCTTTTAATGCGTCAATCCACATTTCCCAATCTTCACCGCCCATTACTTTAATTGTATTGTCGATGTCTTCTTGGCTTGCTGCTTCAACGGTTACTTCATCAATCACGCGCTTTGAAGTATTTAAGTTCTTCGTGGTGATATCAGAGCCAATTGGCTTAAGCGTAGATGAGTAAGTTTCGCCTGTATTTGGATCAGTACGACGAGGAGACGCAAGGCTGTAGATAACTAAATCAATTTTACCTAAATCAGCTTTGATAGTATCAATTGCTTTTTGCTTGATTTCGTTAGAAAACGCATCGCCATTGATATTTTTAGACCATAAACCAGCTTCTTCAGCCGCTGCTTGGAAAGCCGCAGTATTGTACCAACCTGCAGAACCTGTTTTACGTTCGCTTCCTTCTTTTTCAAAGAAAATACCTAACGTTTTAGCACCGCCACCAAATGCAGCCGTGATACGTGATGCTAGGCCGTAACCTGTAGACGCACCAATCACTAATACATTCTTAGGTGCATTGCTCAGTGGTCCTTGCGCTTTCACATAATTAATTTGTTCTTGTACGTGCTCAGCACACCCTACTGGATGCGCGTTAGTGCAGATAAATCCACGAATTTTAGGCTTAATGACCATTGATCATCCTATATCTATCACAATAAAAATTAGCGCTAGTTTAAAGGCTAATAGTTAAAATACAGGTCTGATCAGTAAAACTTTTCAGACCCACTTAAATCTTTCGAGCTTAAAACCCCAAGTGACAAGCCTTTTAGAGTGACTGTCCTTCTAACTTTAGGTGACTGTCCCGCTATGTTAGTCGAACTTTGAACCACCTAAGCATTTTGGTGATTCAGGTGCCTGTCCATGTTGTTCACTGAACTCTTCTGGAGTAAATGTGTGAATCGCTAATGCATGAATGTGGTTTGCTAATTCATCTTTTAATAGTTCATTAATTTGACGGTGACGAGCAAGTAAACGTTTACCTGCAAATTCTTCACTCACAACCACCACTTTAAAATGCGACTCAGTTCCACGGCTATGCATATGGCTTTCATTGACAACATTCAGGTGTTTACATTCGATACCCGCAGCGAGCTTTTGCTCAATTTGTTGTTGCATTGACATCTGTCATAGACCTTTAATAAGAAAATAATTGCCAGCTACTATATCAAGGGCATGGCTCATTTTGCCAATGATTTTATACGATTGAGCGAAAGGTAAGGTTAATTCGAGGATGTTTAAGTCTTTGCTGCTTTGGCAAACTATGCTGGTAATCACGCTGGCTAAAACCATTCATGATTAAACAGCTGCCACTTTGCAGCACAATGCTATGTTGTTCATTATTATGTTTGTGTTTTATTTTAAAAACGCGTTCAGCACCAAGTGAAACTGAAGCGATAGTTGGTTGCTCACCAAGTTCTTTCTCATCGTCACTATGCCAGCCCATACAATCATGACCATCTCGATACAAATTAACTAAAAGCGCATTAAATGGTATCTGCAAAGTTCTTGATAAGCGTATACGCATGGCATCAAGCACCTCTGGCCAAGGCTCAACGATTAACTGTGAACCCGAATAACCATAATTTACGTCCTGATCAGCAATAAAGCATTGCAAACGCGGGATCACATGGCTTTTTCCATATACCTTTATACTTGGTTGCTGCCAATTAAGATGCTGCTGAAGATAGTAAAATAACTCGAGGCTTTTTTGTGCGCTCAATGCATTAGCTTGGTAAGAAAACCCATCAGGCAAATGATTAGGGTTGGCGTTTGGCTGTTGCATGTTAGAATTTACCTATACATTAATACTTTCGTAAAATCATGATGACCACCCAAGCACAGCTCGGTGATAACACCTATACACTAGAACGCTTTCCGTTAGATCAAAAAAATCGCAGTCTTCAAGCGTGGGACTCAGGCGATGAGTACCTTATCGATTACGTACAAGAGCACTATCCAAACGCAAATTCAATTCTAATACTCAATGATAGCTTTGGCGCCCTAGCCTGTGCTTTTAATACATTAACAGTTTATTCAGTTAATGACTCGTATATTGCTCATCAAGCTACCCGTTATAATTTACAGGCCAATGAGTTATCGACAGATTCTTTAACGCAACTGGACTCATTAGCAGCATTACCTAATCAGGTTGATTTAGTGATATTAAAAGTGCCACGCAATTTAGGCTACTTGCAGCATCAACTTGCTGCAATCAGTACTGCTTTACCTGCAGACATCGACGTCATTGCAGGGGGTAAAACGAAAGATATTCATAACTCAACAATTAAGGCTTTTAGTCAGTATATTGGGGAAACATCAACGAGTTTAGCCGTTAAAAAATCTCGATTAATCATTAGCAAAACAAGTAACCTTGATAAAAAAGCCCCTTTCCCAGTTAACTGGCCGCTTGAAGGCAGTGAGTTTGAAATTCAAAATCATGCCAATGTATTTTCTCGTGACTCATTAGATATTGGCGCGCGTTTTTTCTTTAACTATTTGCCACAAACAAGTAAAGCTCGCAGCATTATTGATTTAGGCTGTGGTAATGGTGTTGTTGGCTTGATGACTCTCAAACGTTGCCCTAAAGCCCATGTAACCTTCGTTGATGAATCGTATATGGCCGTTGAATCAGCCAAATTAAACGTCACGCACAATCTACCAGAGCAATTAGACCAGTGTGAGTTTGTCCAAAATGATTGCTTAACCGATTTCCAACCTAATAGTGTTGACCTTGTTTTATGTAACCCGCCATTCCACCAAGCGCAAGCGGTCACCGATCATATTGCTTGGCAAATGTTCAAGCAGGCGAAACACACATTAAAGCACGGTGGTGAATTAAGAATTATTGGTAATCGTCATCTAGACTATCATGAAAAGTTAAAACGCATGTTCGGCAATTGTAAGCTATTAGGGTCTAACAAAAAATTTGTCGTATTGAGTGCAACAAAGAATAATTAATGGAGCTAACTAAATGAAAAAACTACTACCTTTATGTGCGGTACTTGCGCTTGCGGCGTGTAGCAACCAACCAAATCAATTAATATTGAATCCGGTTTATCAAGGCGGGAAAATTTCAAATCTTAGTACCAGTGTAAGTACTAGCGTAATTGATTTACGTGGCGACAATGTAACTCTGAAAATCATTGAATCAGATAAAACTAAAACGCTTGCCAGCCCTGGAATTACTGACTCTGTGAAAAGTGCCTTAGACAGTGCGTTAAGCCGTAATGGTGCAAATATATCTAACCTTGCCACAACGCGATTTGAATTAGATATTCACCAGTTGCAAGCTGTGGTTACTGAAAAAATGATGACACATACAAGCGATGCAACGATTGAGTTAGGCTTAAGAGTGATCAGAAACTCAAGCACTTTCAGCAAAGTATACCGAGGTAATGCCAACCTTGAAGGGCCACTTAGTCATGACCGTGCAAAAATAGAAGGTCAGCTGAATAAGTTGACTGAGCAAATAATTACCCGCATTGTATCTGACCCAGAATTAATCGCCTATTTAGAAGGTTAACTATGAAGCGTATTTTTTTACTCAGTTTTATTTTGCTTTTTGCTCACAGTTCATTCGCAGCGACAGAGGGTAAATTCATTCAAAAAGATAACATGTTTCCTCGCGTAGAAATTGTCACGACCCTTGGCAGTATTGTGGTCGAAATGGATCGTTCGCGCGCACCTATCACAGTAAATAACTTTTTGACTTACGTTGCTGATGGTAGCTATCAAGGTAGTGTGTTTCACCGTGTTGAACGTGATGAAGACAACGAGCGTGACTTTGTTATTCAAGGCGGTGGTTACGATAAAGACTATGATGGTCTACATGAAAACGACCCGATTTTTAATGAAAGTGGTAACGGTTTAAAAAATGATATGTATAGCATCGCTATGGCATACCAAGACCGCAAACCACACTCGGGTACACGTCAGTTTTTTTTCAACATGGACGACAACGACCATCTTAACCCTGGTCGAGATTGGGGTTTTGCTGTATTCGGTATGGTCATGGATGGCTACGAGACATTAGACAAAATAATGCGTGTAGAAACTGCATTCAACGAAAAAATTGGTTACAGCTTCGTACCCAAAGATCCTGTTGTTATCTTAAACGTAAAAGTGCTTGACGCTAATAAATAATAAATAGGGGCGCATGCCCCTAAAACTGGCAACACTATGACAAAAACCCTTTCTATTTCAGAGTATTTCTCGTACTTCAAAGATAAACGTTTAATCAATATATTTATCTTTGGTATCAGCAGCGGCTTTCCTTGGGTATTGATTGGCTCTGTTATGTCGGCTTGGCTAAAAGATGAAGGGCTAAGCCGCAGCATGATAGGGTTATTTGGCATCGTGTTTGGCGCGTATAGCATTAACTTTTTATGGTCACCGCTTGTTGACCGTGTAAAGTTACCTGTTTTGTTTAACTGGCTTGGCCAGCGCCGTAGCTGGATTTTACTTTGTCAGTCAGTTATTTTTATTGGCACCTTTTCACTTGCAGGGCTCGATATTAAAGCTAACCTCTGGTTTGCTGCCGCGCTGTGTTTAGTTATTGCAATCGCTTCTGCGACTCAAGATATTGCTATTGATGCATTTCGTATTGATACTTTGGCCGAAAATGAAAGCCATAAAGCCACCGCAGCGGCTGCAATGGCCACCTCCGGTTGGTGGAGCGGCTACGCCCTATTGGGTGCCCTGCCATTTTATATGGCTGACATTCCTTCCATTGATTGGCCGCAAGTTTACTTTTTCTTATCTGTAGTGATGCTGCTATTAATGAGCAGCGTATTTTGGGCAAAAGAGCCCGAATCAAATCGCGATGCTGTACAAGCAGAGCTTGAGCAAACCTATCAACAAAAGCTGGCTGGAAGTACGCAGACTCGCTTTGCTAAAGTTATTGCTTGGCTTGCTGTGACCGTTTTTGACCCTTTCAGAACCTTCTTCGCCCGCAATGGCGTAAAAACAGCATTAGCTTTATTAGCCTTTATTTTCTTATTTAAAATCGGTGAAGCGTTTTTAGGGCGAATGTCTATCGTGTTTTATAAAGAAGTGGGCTTTTCAAATAGCGATATTGCGACCTTCTCCAAAGTGGGTACTGCAGTACTCACCATTGCTTTTACTTTTCTAGGAAGCTTATTCAATCAACGCTATGGTATTGTTAAAGGCTTATTTATTAGTGGTATTGCGATGGCAGCCTCAAACTTAGCCTTTGCTTGGATTGCGATTGCAGGTCCTAAACTAAGCTTGTACGCGTTTGCTATTATCGTTGATGGTTTTACTCAAGCTTGGTCACTGGTTGCCATGGTGGCGTTTATATCAATGCTATGCGACAGAGCATTTAGTGCAACCCACTATGCGCTACTTGCTTCGTTAGGTAATTTAGGTAGGACGTTACTTTCAAGCTACAGCGGCGTCGTTATTGATGACTGGTTGGGGGGAAACTGGGCGATGTTCTTTGTACTAACTGCATTGATGGTGATCCCATCACTGGTATTTTTATTCTTAATTCGCCATAAGCTTTATGCGTTAGAAAACAACTATCATCAAAATAATTAACAAATTTGATACGTATGTGATTAAAGTGAGGAAAATGCAAGGGAGGGACTTTAAATAGCGCTTCCTTGCACTATTTGTATTACTTTAAAAGCGGCGTTTCACTTTTAGTAATGAATAATTAAGCGTCTTTAAGTAAGTTAAGACCTTCGTATGGGTCAACTTCTAAAGCATCGCAATAACGCATGAATTCAATTACATCTAAACGACGTTCTTGGTTTTCAATTTTACCAATGAAAGAATGTGGCGTACCTAAAACCTGTGCAAGGCTACGCATTGTGTGACCTTTTTCATGACGCTTAGTTTTAAGCCATTTCGTTAATTTCGAGTTTTCTTCAGAAGAAACTGTTTTACCCATCATAAAATACATCTCCTACTAGATGATTCAAGTTAATAATTTAAGAGTGAAATTTGCCCGTCTCACTCTTGGACACATTATATACTAATAATTTTCAGTTTGAATGATTAATTATACAAATGTCCACCTTTTAGGTATGGACCGTTTTAGTATACAAGTCTAAGTGTAGCTAAAATTAAAGCATGTGCTCTATAGTTAACTGGTTAACTGTACCAAAAAATTGATCAATTGGAAGTCTAACAAGATGAAAGTATCACTTTAAAATCTGCATATTTATGCTTAAAGTGTATGTAAATACTGAAAAAGGTTAAGAAATGTTTCGTATATTATTTTTGTTGCCAATTGTACTATGTGTCGCATGGTACCTATTTTTAAAACAAAATCGTGTACCAATTAAGCAAGGTAAGAAAGGGTTTGTGTATATTTTAATCGCCTCTGCGTTAGTTTTAGGCTTCTTTTTACTGATGATTAAAGTGACCCAACACTAGGGTCACTCATTTTTAATTAATCAGTAACGAATTTACCGATTACCGACGACGGTCTCGCAGCATTAACAAACAAGGCGTAAGTACCAGTGTTAATACTGTGGCAAATGTTAAACCACCCGCAACGGCTGTTGCCAATTGCACCCACCACTGAGTAGATGGCGCACCAAAATCAATATGACGGTTAAATAAGTCAATATTCACTTGCAGTACCATCGGCATTAATCCCAAAATGGTGGTCACAGTCGTTAACAATACTGGCCTTAAACGCTGAGCACCAGTTCGTAAAATCGCATCTTTTGCTGCCAGACCTTGGTTACGTAAAACATTATAAGTATCAATCAGTACTATATTGTTATTAACCACAATACCGGCAAGCGAGATAACCCCAATGCCCGACATCACGATACCAAACGGTTGCTGTAATACGATTAAGCCCAAGAATACACCCACAGTTGAAAACAGCACGGCACTTAAAATCAAAAATGCCTGATAGAAGCTATTAAATTGTGTCACCAAAATGATACCCATCACAAACAGAGCAACCACAAAAGCCTGTTCAAGGAAGGCTTCTGATTCATCTTGATCTTCGGTTTCACCGCGCACTTTAATTTTCACGCGCGGGTCTAACCCTTGCTCTTCTAACTGCGCTTGTAAGCGCGGCAACGCTTTGGCAAGTTGTTCACCCGGCTTCATGTCTGCATTAACGGTTACAACGCGCTGAGAATCAACACGGCGGATAGTATCCACTTTAGGAGCTGCTTGGCGCTCAACAAAATGACTAATTGGCACTTGTCCGTGTATGGTTTTTACACGTAACGTTTCAAGACGCCCTAAATCTCGCTTGTCATGAGGAAAGCGTACGCGAATATCAATCTCGTCATCAACATCATCGGGGCGGTATTCCCCTAGTTTTAAACCATTAGTAATAAGCTGAACATTCGCCCCTAGCATACTGGCATCCGCACCAAAACGAGCCGCATCCGAACGATTCAATTTAAGTTGCCACTCAATGCCCGGTTTTGAAGCACTATCATCAACATTTCGAAACGCGCCATCATTTTCGATGGCTTGCCTTACTCGCTTTGCTTCACTATTAAGCACATCAACAAACCGAGAGCTCAGCTCAATACTTAGCGCTTTACCACCACCGGGGCCATTTTCATCTTTACGAAGTTCAATTTCTACACCAGCATAACTTGCCGTGATTTCGTTAACTTGGCTGATTATATCTTCGGCAGGTGGACGCTCATCCCAGTCTTTTAGATTCATTCTAAACGTGCCTACCTGATCTTTACCGCCAGTACGAGCATACAAAGTTTTAATACCTTCCACTTTTAAAATGCGTGACTCAATGTCTTTCATAATCACGTCTTTTTCAAATATAGATAAGTCACTGTAAGAACGTACTTTGATATTAACGCCATTTGGCTCAACATCAGGAAAGAACTCAACGCCTAGCTTAGAGACAGCAAATGCAAAGAATACCAAAATAGAAAACACGATTGCAGCAGCTAGGCTCCACCAAGGGCGCTCTGTTGCATAATCAAGCACTCGAATATAACGCCCAAGCATCCCTTTGATTTGCGTTAAATCGCCGGACTCTGCTAACTCTAAATCCTGTTTTTGCTGTTCAGAGAGCGGCCGTGACTTTCCTATTAATCCACCAATAGTTGGCACAAACACCAATGCCATAAGTAATGACGCAGACAAGGTGGCAATAAGCGTAATCGGCAAGTATTTCATAAACTCGCCCATCATTCCCGGCCAAAATATCAATGGTGCAAAGGCCGCTAATGTCGTTGCCGTAGAAGCGATGATTGGCCACGCCATGCGCTCAGCAGCCAATTTATAAGCAGCCTTGCGTGGTTTGCCTTCACTCATTGCTCTATCTGCAAACTCACTAACAACAATTGCGCCATCCACCAGCATACCGACAGCCATGATGAGTGCAAAAAGCACCACGATATTCACCGTTAAACCAAACACAGAGATCACTAAAATCCCGGTTAAGAATGAGCCCGGAATGGCAATCCCCACTAAGAAGGCGGTGCGCGCGCCAAGTACCGCCACAATAACGATAACCACCAACAATACAGCAGACAGCACATTATTTTGCAGATCAGAGAGCATCATTTTCACGTCTTTTGACATGTCGCCGGTGTAATCAACTCGTATATGATCAGGCCAAATTTTCTTGGCCTCATTCACCACTTTTTTAACTTGATCGACCGTATCAATAATATTTTCGCCAGCACGTTTTTTTACTTCCAGCGAAACCGCGTGGCGGCCATTAATACGTGCGATTGAGGTTGGGTCTTTATACGCTCGACGAATTTTTGCTACGTCCATAAAACGCACCACTCTATCGCCAACGACTTTCACCGGTTGCTCCATCACATCTTGAATTGTCTCAAATACCGATGGGATTTTTACAGCAAAGCGTCCTTTACCAGTATCGAGTGTCCCTGCAGCAACTAAGCGGTTGTTATTTGATAGCAGTTGAATGATGTCACTCGGTTCAAGACCATAAGAAATCATCGCCAGTGGATCGACCTCAATTTCGACCATATCTTCGCGGTCACCACCTACATCAACTTCTAATACGCTAGAAATGCTTTCTAGTTCATCTTTAAGATTACGGGCAAGGGTTAGCAAACCTCGCTCTGGCGCATCACCTGACAAGGTTAATGTAATGGTTGGCTGCTCATCTTCCATCAAGATTTCATGAACTTCTGGTTCTTCTGATTCAGAAGGCAGTTTTGCCTTAGCTAAACTAACTTTATCTCGTACATCAGCTAAGGCTTCTTTTGGGTCCATACCCGCGATAAACTCAAGGGTCACAGAGGCATGCCCTTCACTTGCCACCGCTGACATTTCTTTTACGCCTTCAATCGAGCGGAGCTCAATCTCCATTGGCCTAACTAATAGCCGCTCAGCATCTTCAGGGGAAATACCGTCATGAATAATCGACACATAAATAAAAGGAATGGTGACATCAGGATTCGCTTCTTTAGGGATGGTTTGATATGTCACCCAGCCCGAGATCAGCAACAAGATGAAAATAGATAAAACTGTACGCGTGTGAGTCAACGACGCTTCGATTAAGTTTTTCATACTTAGTTGCTCGTTGCTTCAGTAAACACAGGCTCAACTTTGTCACCGGCACGCACAAAGCCTTGACCAAGGGTAATAACATTCGCTTTCTCACCTAAGCCCCAAAGCCAAACGCCTTGCTCTGTGGTTTTTGCAAGACTTACTGATTTAAACTCAACAATATTGTCGTCATTAACGACTTTTACCCCGATATTCCCTTGTTCGTCTAGCGCCATAAAAGCCGGGCTTAATAACATGGCAGGTTCAGTTGGCAACTCAATATTAAGCTGAGTAGAAAAGCCTGCTTTATATTTCATACCTGGGTTTTCAAATGCCGCTTCAATACGAAATGTATTCGTGCTGTCATCCGCAACAGATGCAATGTAACGAATTCGACCCGGATAGGTTTTGTCATTTAGCACATGAGCAAAGGTAGCTTGCCCAACCTCTAAGCCTTGCACTTCTTTTTGAGTCGCATCGGCTCTGACAATTAAAGGGTCTAAATCAGCGAGCTGTAAAATAGGGTCGCCTATGCCAACATAATCACCAATTTCGACTAAACGTTTGTTGATAACGCCATCAAAAGCAGCACGTACTTCAGTGCGCTCTAGCTTTAATTCAAGGCTTACCAAAGTTGCTTTTGCTTGTTGCAACATAGCTTGTGCTTGCATGGTCAATACTTTGTTTTGTAAACCTTGCTGATTAAGTTTAAGCGCGCCTTCGTATTCAGTTTGATACTGTGCAACTAAGGCTTCTGCTGATGTGATTTGGGCGGTTAAATCAGATTTATCGAGACGTAAAATAACCTGATCTTGTTTTACAAACTGACCTTCTTCAACCAAAATTTCGAGTACTTGCCCTGCTTGCCTAGCGCTAATGTTCGCGATTTTGTCAGGCTCTGACTTTCCATAAAAAGTTAGGTTTTTATTAATATTCTTAGCGACCAAGGGCATCACTTGCACTTTAGGCAAGCGCTCTTGAACTTGCTCATCACTTTGCTGTGCTTTTTGATCTGCTTTGCTATCCCCAGATAGCATCCACAGTACAATCACCAAAACAATGGCGATAGCTAAAATATAGGGTTTCTTTTCTATTGTTGTAGTTATATTTGGCAACGCAAAATTCCTTCTAATAATGCGTAAAATTTAGCAGAGGCAAGATATTATGAGAAATTAAAGCAATAAAAAAGCCACATAAAGTGGCTTTTTTAAATAATTCGTTAAACGCTGAAGCTGGCTCCGCAACCACAGGTTGTTGTTGCATTCGGGTTATTAACAAAAAAGCGTGCGCCTTCAAGCCCTTCGGTGTAATCCACGGTACCATCAACTAAATATTGAATACTCATAGGGTCGACAACAAGCGTTACACCATTTTTAACAATTTCTAAATCGCCAGGGTTAGCTTTTTCATCAAAAGTAAAACCATATTGGAAACCTGAGCAACCACCACCTGTTACATAAACACGTAGTTTAAGATCTGGATTCTCTTCTTCTTCGATTAACTGTTTAACACGAACAGCTGCTGCATCGCTGAACTTGATTGGCAACTCATCTGACATACCAAAACCCTCAAAACCTATATTGGCCGCAATTATCTAATACCCGAGTGTTTTAATCAAGTATCACCAGAAGAGCATCTCAATTATGGTGAGGGTAACTGGCTAACCCATTCGCCTTGGACTAAAGTTTATTTGTACTACATTTGGGCTGGCATGAGTTTGCACTGAGGGAAGATAATTGTGATAGAGCATTTCAAGCTGCATTTTATAACTGATAATTTAAGCAGTGCGCAGGTCATTCCAGCTGAATACGATTTGCTCCTTGTGTTTGCTTCTATTCTCACAGCCGTATTTGCTTCGTATATCTCTTTTTTATTATCTGCTCGTATCAAACACTCTTATCTAAAAAATGAAAGTCAGATATGGACCATCATGGCGTCGTGTTTTTTAGGTATAGGAATTTGGGGTATGCACTTTGTGGGTATGCTTGCCTACAACTTACCCATCCCGATTGAATACAACATTAGCATTACTTTGATATCAATATTGCCAAGTGTGTTTGCCAGTTACATCGTACTCTCACCAGCACTGCAAACCAACAAAGGGCTACTTTTTAGAAGTGTGCTAATGGGTGCTGGAATTGGCTCGATGCATTTTGTTGGCATGATGGCGATGGTGATGCCCGCAAAAATGGCTTATGAGCCTTGGTTGTTCTCTTTATCTATTATCGTCGCTATTGTGCTGTCAGGTATTGCATTAAAAATTAATGATTTTCGACTTGCCAAAGGGGTTCATCAAACACGGATGAACTTGGTTGTGGCCTTGATAATGGGCAGTGCAATTTCGGGAATGCATTACATCGGTATGATTTCGATGTCGGTTTTTGAAACTGAATACACCACCTATGTTACAACTCACGACTACTCGACGTTAGCACAACTTATTATCATTATACTGGTGGCATTAAGCCTGTTTGTATTGGGTGTTGTTGAGCTCAGAGCAAGGAGCTTATTATCAGCGAAATTAAAAGCTGTACTAAATACCGTACAAGATGTGGTTATTAGCTTTAATAATGAAGGAAAAATTGAATTTGCAAACCCCGCTGCAATCCATGTATTTGGTTATCAGCCGCATGATTTAATAGGCAAGCATATTCGTACCCTAATCCCTGAAAAATCGTTAGAACTGGATGAGATTCTTCGAGACTCACAGCTTAGCAAAAGGACGGCAGGAAAAAGTAGCAGTCGACTCTTAAAAGGACAACGATCGAATAAAAAACGTTTTCCTATAACGTTAACCATCAGCTCTATTGGTAAAAAAGAGTCAGGACCTTATGTGGCGACGATAAAAGATTTGTCTGATATTCGAAACCAAGAGGCCTTCACGCAAACCATTTTCGATAATTTACCCATCATGTTGTTTGTTAAAGATGCTGAGCATTTAACATTTAGCCATGTCAACAAAGCCGGCGAACAATTACTTGGCAAAAATAAAGACCAACTTATTGGGCTCAATGACTTTGATATATTCAGTAATGAGCAAGCAGTGAGCTTCGTGCAAACTGACCGCGATGTATTGAAAAGTGATGAGACCCTTACTATAGAGGAAAAGCCAGTTACTATTGATGGCAATACCCATTACTTAAGAACACGAAAACTCACCATTAAAGACAGTAATGGTAAAGCGCAGTATTTATTGGACGTTTCTGAAGATGTCACTGAACTAAAACAAGCTAAAACCGAGCTTGAAAACTTACACCAACGCATGGCCATGGCCGCTGATGCGGCCCATATTGGTATTTGGGAGTGGAACTTTGAAACCAATGAACTGATTTGGGATGACTGGATGCACACCTTATTTGAAATCCCAAAATCAGAATTTAAAGGGGACTATTCAGCTTGGGCAAATAGCTTGCACCCAGATGAATATGAAGACGTGACAAACAAGCTAAAACTCGCAATTTTAAATGGCGAAGAGTTTCATGCTGAGTTTCAAATTGTTTTACCTTCTGGCAAAACTCGCTATATCAACGCCGATGGACGAATATACGGCAACCGTATGATTGGCGTTAATTTCGATATCACGAAACGTGTTATGGCAGAGAAAAAAATTAGGCAATTAGCGCAAACAGATCACCTAACAGGTTTAGCGAATCGCAGCGCCCTTGAGCGATTTATCAAGCAAGAGTTTGCGCGAGTGGAACGAACTGGCTCTAAAGTTGGCTGCCTGTATTTTGACCTTGATAAATTTAAGCCAATTAACGATACCCACGGTCATGCCACAGGAGACAAAGTACTGGTAGAGGTTGCCAAACGTCTGCAAGACACCGCTCGCAAGACCGATTGCGTTGCTCGCATTGGTGGTGATGAGTTTGTGGTTATTGTGACCGACATAGAGAACCAAGTACAAATAAACCGTGCACTATCACGTTTGATCTGCGCAATTAAGGCGCCGATAAAATCAGAGTGTGGTGACTTGCTTGTTGAGGCAAGTGTTGGCTTTGCCCTTTACCCCGACGATGCCCAATCATTTGATGAGTTGCTAAGCATGGCCGATAAACGTATGTATGACCAAAAACATCACTGCTTTAGCTGTAATGTTATTAGCTGCAAATAAGCAAAGAAAAAATGCTATTAAGTTTAAATTAGACGTATACTTATTAAACAATTAATGATAATTCTGTTTCCATGCTTACTCGAATTTTTCCTCTTATCGTACTTGTTTTCAGCTCATTTGCAGTTGCCAATGCTACGTACCAAGAAACATGGAAAATTACCTCTTTAGAAGCCCCTCCTTATGCAAGTAGTACAATGGCAAATGGCGGCGATGCCATTGCATTATTAAGAGATACGCTTGCTAAAAAATCGATAAACCTTGAGGTTGAATATTTACCTTGGCAAGATGCAATAAAAAAAGCCCAGTTAACTGGCTACCTAGGCTATTACCCTGCTTGGCCCTCTGAAATGATGCCCGGATTTGTTGCCTCACCCACTATTTTAAATTCTCAATTAGCCGTCATTACCACCCAATCTAACCCACAAGATTTTGAAAATATTGAGCAGCTTTTTAGTGAAAATAAAGTCGGCGTTGTTGAGCCTTATATCTATCCAGATGTGGTTGAAAAAGTGATTCAATCCTATGCAGGTAGCATAGTACAAACAGCAAACGATGAAGAACTATTTCACTTGATGCAAACTAAGCAGATTAATTTTGCGATTACTGCACCAAAAGTACTTAACTATTTTGCTGAGCAGCAAAACCTACCAGAGCCCAAAATAGTGAGTCAATTTACCGACTTCCCATTAGTGATTGGCATACGTAATGACGCTGAAAACAAAGCTAAAATTGCCTTACTTAATGATTTATTTGCCGCTAAACAATCTTTAGTGCAAAACTACTCTCGACCAAATAAGTTGTTACTAACCTATATAGACATACCGCGAATAGCCCCTTTTAAAGCGTTTATTGAACAGGTTTATAATGATTTAAATATCAAAACTCAAATGCAAGCAACGCCATCCCGCAGAGGTGTGTTATTACTTAATGCAGGCATTGTTGATGGCGATATCGTGCGTTCAAAAAGCAACCTTAAAAAGTTCGAGAATGTTATTGTCGTAGAACCAAGCCTTGGTATTATCAACTTGGTGCTCCTATGTAGAAAATCGCTGCCATGCGATCGGGATAACTTATACGACCCTCGCAATCGGGTTATGAGTTCGATTGGTGATGTCGAAATCCTCAACGAATTTGATATAAAAGCTGAGATCATGCACAACGAAGATTTAAGTCACACGCTTACCATGCTAAAAAAAGGCCGTGTTGATTACGCTCTCTATCCTGCGCTCAATAATGATATCAATACCTATAAAAAAGACTTCTCTGTGGTTGTATTAAGGCAAATGGCTGTTAATACCATTATTCATAAAAAACACGCCCCGCTTGTAGATGAATTATCCAACGCCATTCGTGCCCGCTTACCTGAATTAACACAGCAAATTAATCAACACGGCACAGATTAGCTATATTTACCCAAAAAGCGGATAAAATTATAAAATCCCAACGACTTAGTGAATTTGATTTGCTAAACTGCGGCTCAAAAGTGCTGTGAGGAAATATGCATGTGGCTTGAGAGACTGAGACGTCGCCTAGCAAAGCCTAAAACATCTGTGCAATTGTGCTTACTTGGTGTAAGTGCAGGACTAATTGCGGCAGTGTTAATCATATTCTTCCGCCTTACCATCATGTTTTTTCAAAGCTTATTTTTAGATAAGCCTGATGACTTCACAACATTACCGACCTTTGAGCGAATATTACTTCCAGTTGGTGCAGCGCTGTTAATTGCCTTATTTGCGGCGCTTACAGGATTTAAACATTATCGTTTGGGTATTCCGTTTGTAATCCACCGCATTAAAAAACACTATGGCCATATGCCGCTTTACAACACGGTAAACCAATTTGTCGGTGGTGCATTAGCCCTTATTAGTGGTTTTTCGGTCGGTCGAGAAGGCCCATCAGTACACATGGGTGCAACAGGTGCCAGTTTATTGGCCGATAAGTTACATCTTCCACACAATGCCATGCGTACCCTCACTGGATGCGGTGTGGCAGCCGGGATTGCGGCTTCATTTAACACCCCACTTGCTGCCGTTATTTTTGTAATGGAGGTAGTGCTCAGGGAATATAAAGTGCATATTTTCGTGCCCATTATGCTCGCTGCGGTTACCGGTGCATTAGCAACTCAATTTGTATTTGGTGATGCTTCAGAGCTTGCCCTTATAACCATGAATCCATTGAGTGGCTGGCATTACCCATTTTTAATCATATTTGGTATGGCACTTGGTGCTGTTGCTTATGCATTTAACCAAAACTTGATGCTTATAATCCGCACCTTTAAACCGCTAAGTATGTTCCCTCGTCTATTGCTGGCAGGTTTAATCGCGGGCTTAATTGCTTATATGGTTCCCCATGCGATGGGCTCGGGTATGAGCGCTATCACTATTGCCATTGAATCACCAGATGATGTGCAGTTTTTAACAACCATTTTGATTGCCAAATTACTCGCCACCTTATTTGCTATTGGCTTGGGTATCCCTGGCGGGATTATCGGCCCAGTCATTGGGCTTGGGGTATTAATGGGCACCTTAATGGCCTTTTTCGCGCAGTTTATTAGTCCGGGCGTTGATATCACAGGGACTTATAGCATGCTTGGCATGGCGGGATTATTGGCTGCCACATTGCACGCACCACTAGCAGCACTCACTACGGTTATGGAGTTAACCTCAAGCCCAGAGATTATTGTGCCAGCCATGTTGGTGATTTCAACGGCTTATGTCACGGCGTTGCAGTTTTTTGGTAACCGCTCTATTTTTATGCAACAACTCGATTTCCAAGGGCTTGAATATCAAATATCCCCTGCCACAGAAGCCTTACAAAAGGTAGGTGTGATGGATGAAATGGATGAACAGTTCAAACTACTCTACAGTGACGACAAACAACAAATCAAAGAATCGCTCGATGCCCTTGATAGCCAAACACCGCTTATTGTCCATGATGAAGAAAATGGCTATCGCCTTGCAGAATATGATTTAAGTTTGATGTCTGACCAAAACAGTAACATCAAATATGTCAGCCTTGCCGGTCTTAGCAGCCAGGCGACTTTAGCCGATGCTTTTGATTTACTTAAAGATAAACGCAGCGGTGCGGTGTATATTTACAACCTGCTTGATAACCAACAAATTATGGGTCTTTTGCGTTGGGACCAAATCAGACATATCCTTACCATACGCAACAGCTTGTTATAACAATTAAAATGGATGCTTAAATGACTGCGCTATTAGTTTATAAAACCTTCCACGTATTTTTTATGATTGCTTGGTTTGCCGGTATTTTTTACCTGCCACGACTGTTTGTTTACCACGCGATGAGCGAAGAAAAAGCCTGTAACTCAATGCTAAAAGTAATGGAGCGCCGTTTACTGTATTTTGTCACCCCGTTTGCCGTTTTAACACTGGTGTTTGGCGTTTTAACTATTGTTGAATATGGCCGTGATTGGTTTAGATACAGTATGTGGCTGCACTACAAACTCGTATTAGTAATTATTCTTTATATCTATCATGGCTACTGCTTTAAATTACTGGCTGATTTTAAGCATGATCGCAATAAACGCAGCGATCGTTTTTACCGTATTTTTAATGAAGTTCCGGTACTCATCCTTTTAGCTATAGTGGCACTGGCAATTATTAAACCTAACTTATAATTTGCTGCTGTGTACGCTAAAAATTTGCTATAGTACTGCGCAAATTTATGCGGCCTCCCATACCGAGTGCCAGCGCCCTATAAATGTGATTAGGAACAAACCCCATGCTAAGTTTCCAAGGTGAAAATATCCTGTCGGTCAATCAGCTTGATCGAGATTGTATTGAACGTATTTTTGCAGTTGCTAAGAAAATGGAGCCTTATGCTAAAAAGCAAAAGCGCACCAATGTTTTAGAGGGCGCAATTTTAGCGAACTTGTTCTTTGAACCAAGCACGCGTACTCGCGTAAGTTTTGGTACGGCATTTAACTTACTAGGTGGTTTAGTCCGCGAAACAACAGGCATGCAAAGCTCAGCGCTTGCAAAAGGTGAGTCTTTGTATGACACCGCTCGCGTTATCTCAGCGTATGCAGATGCAGTCGCAATGCGCCACCCTGACGCAGGCTCTGTTGCTGAGTTTGCCACCGGGTGTGACGTGCCAGTGATTAATGGCGGTGACGGCCCGAATGAGCACCCAACTCAAGCCTTACTTGACTTATTAACGATTGAACGTGAACTTGGCCGTTTCAACCAAGGTATCGACGGTATGCATATTGCCTTAGTGGGTGATTTAAAATATGGCCGTACTGTGCACTCTTTATCTAAATTACTGTGTCATTATAAAGACGTTAAATTCTCTATGGTGGCACCTGATGGCTTACAAATGCCAGACTACATTTTAGATGCCGTTGATAACGCAGGCCATAAAATTCAAGTTGTTGATAAAATGGAAGGCAATTTGGCGGCCGATATTGTGTATCAAACCCGTATCCAAGAAGAGCGCTTCCCTTCACAAGAAGAAGCTAACAAATACCGTGGTGGTTTCCGTATCAGTCAGGCTATTTACAACGCACACTGTAAGCCAAACTCTGTATTGATGCACCCACTCCCTCGTGACAGCCGTTTAGAGGCAAACGAGCTTGATAACGATTTAAATAGCAACGACAACCTAGCAATTTTCCGCCAAGTACAAAATGGCGTGTTAATTCGCATGGCGTTGTTTGCTCTAACCTTAGATGTTGCTGACAAAGTTGAGCAATATGAAGTCGACGTGCCTTGGTTTAGCCGTAAACGTAATAGCTAACTTGCTTCGTTTGGGGCTCGTTGAGCCCTCGCAAACCAACTCATTTAACGTGACAACCTAATAGGACTATTCATGACAATTAGCCAAGATCTTTTTAATCGCGCGCAAGAATCAATCCCAGGCGGTGTTAACTCACCAGTTCGTGCCTTCAATGGCGTTGGCGGTACTCCTTTATTCATCACTAAAGCAGAAGGCCCTTTTACCTTTGATGCTGATGGTAACCGTTATATCGATTACGTTGGTTCATGGGGACCAATGATCATGGGTCATAACCACCCTGCCATTAAACAAGCGGTATTAGAAGCCGTTGAAAATGGCCTAAGCTATGGTGCGCCAACCGAAACTGAAATCTTAATGGCCGAAAAAGTAAAAGAGCTAGTACCATCTATCGAAAAAGTTCGTATGGTAAGCTCAGGGACTGAAGCTACAATGAGTGCGATTCGCTTAGCACGTGGTTTCACTGGCCGTGACAAAATCTTAAAGTTTGAAGGCTGTTACCACGGTCATGCTGACTCACTACTAGTAAAAGCAGGCTCAGGCGCACTGACTATGGGTGTACCTAACTCACCAGGTATTCCTGAAGATTTTGCTAAGCACACCTTAACTGTGTCGTTTAACAACCTTGATGAAGTAAAAGCAATTTTTGCAAAATACGCTGACGAAATCGCTTGTATCATCGTTGAGCCAGTTGCTGGCAACATGAACTGTATTCCACCTGTACCAGGCTTCTTAGAAGGTCTGCGTGAGGTGTGTGATGAATACAAATCTGTGCTTATTTTTGATGAAGTAATGACAGGTTTCCGTGTTGCCTTAGGTGGCGCACAAGCTTACTACAACATCAAACCAGACCTAACGTGTTTAGGTAAAGTAATCGGTGGCGGTATGCCAGTGGGTGCATTTGGCGGTAAGAAAGAAATCATGGATTTCATCGCACCTGTTGGCCCTGTTTATCAAGCGGGTACATTATCAGGCAACCCAATTGCCATGGCAGCAGGCTTAAAGTCACTTGAGCTATTATGTGCTGAAGGTTTACACGATGAACTAGAAGCTAAAAGTAAAGCAATTTGTGAAGGCTTTGAAGCCGCTGCGAAAAAAGCAGGCATTGCACTTACAACAAACTATGCAGGTGGTATGTACGGCTTCTTCTTTACTGATAAAGAAAAAGTAACTAGCTACCAACAAGCGACTGAGTGTGATTTAGAGCGCTTCAAAAAGTTCTTCCACTTAATGCTTGAAGAAGGAGTTTACCTAGCTCCTTCAGCGTTTGAAGCTGGCTTTGTGTGCGCTGAACACTCTGAAAAAGAGATCAACGACACCATTGCAGCTGCAGAGCGCGCATTCGCGAAGCTTTAATCTAAAAAATAAAATAGGTCACTTTAATCGGTGGCCTATTCTTCGATGCCCCAAAATATAATATAAATACATCCCCACCGGAAAATAAAAATCAATAAAATATTACAATTAAAACATTATTTATACATAGCAAGTATATCATTGGTGCATTTTTATTTTCATTGTAACTAAAACACACATAAAACCATCCCAACTCACTGTTTTAAAATAAATAAACCTAGAATTAAGAAATACTTAAGAAAATTACATATAATTACATTTGTTTTATTTTTGTATATAAAACCAATTTAAATACCAATTTAGATCGTTCCAAGCCGTTTTTATGTTGTTTTATCGCATTTATAATATAAATAATTGATCAGTATGTTCCTAATGTGTTACCAATTTGTTTCACCCTTTATTTGAAGGTAAAAACCTTAGAAAAATAAATGCAAGGTGTGAAGGTTATTAACAAATAACAACAAATCTAAAATTTCACAGGGAAAGCTCAATGAAAAACAACTTTTCAAAAACATTTAAGCGTTCGTTTACAGCTGCTGCTGTTGCGATGACCTTAAGTGCAGCTATGCCAGCCATGGCTGACAATGTTAATGGGGCAATCAAAGGTAATCTCATAACTCAGTCTGGCGTTTCTTTAGCAGGCGCAACAATCACTATTACCGATAAAACTAAAGGTTATGAAAAAACTCTCATTGCAGATGCAAATGGTCAGTTCAACCTTAACCAAGTGCCTGTAGGTAAGTACAACGTAACAGTGTCACAGGCTGGTTTTGAAAAAGCGCAGATCAACGATGTAATTATCGGTGTCGGTAAAACTGCACTTCTCGAAATACCATTAGTTGAAGGTAATATTGAACGTATTGCAGTTGTTGGTGGCGCAGTTCGAGCTGTTGATGTTTCTGTTACTGAATCATCATTGAACATTAGCTCAGAAGAGCTTGAATTATTACCAGTCGCTCGCTCACTAACATCGGTTGCTTTACTAGCACCGGGTGCAACTGAAGGTGATAGCCGATTTGGCGATCAAGCATCTTTTGGAGGCTCATCTGTTGCTGAAAATGCTTATTACGTAAATGGTCTGAATATGACTAACTTCCGTAATGGCTTGGGTGGCGCGACAATCCCATTCTCTGCATATGATAGTTTCCAAGTAAAAACGGGTGGTTATTCATCTGAGTTTGGTCGAACTACAGGTGGCCTAATCTCTGCCGTAACAAAATCAGGTACTAATGATTTTCACTTTGGTGTTGAATCAATTTACTCGCCTGATTCATTGCGAGAGCAATCACCAAATTCAGTTTACTTACAAAATGATCGTTGTGAAGATGCTGATGGGCACTGTATTGGTGATTTATATGTAAACAACCAAGATGACTATGTAAACTCATTTGAAACAAACATTTATGCATCTGGTGCGTTAATTGAAGATACGCTTTTCTTCTATGGGATTTATACCTTCCGAGATAATGAAGAAGAATACGGTAACGCTTCTCAAACTTCTCTAACAAAAGAAAAAGATGATGACCCTTACTATCTAGCCCGTATTGACTGGAACATTAATGAGGATCATCAATTAATGCTTTGGGGTTTTAGTGATGAACGCACATACTCTGAAAGCACAATCGAAGACCCGAATGGTACTGGTAACTACACATTAGATGGCGGTACAGCTTATCACAAGCGCGGTGGTGAAAGTTTTGCAGTACGTTATACAGGTAATCTGACTGATGACTTAAGCGTGTCTGCTATGTACGGTGAAGTTAAATTCTCAGAAACTGATTACTCAGACTTTGATGACTGCCCTACCGGCTATGACGCGGACTTAGGTGTTGATACTACTTGTTATGTAAACTTCACCGTAGGCTCTAATGAAGATAAACGAGAGCAATTGCGTGTTGACTTTGATTGGTACTTAAATGATGAGCATACATTAAGATTTGGTTATGACTCAGAAACCAATACATCAAATGCAACTACGATTAACTCTGGTGGTGTTTACTATTATTACAGAACATACGAAGAAGGTGCTCGTCTTCCTAATGGCTATGTCCTGCCGGAAGAAATGAAAACAACTCGTGTTCGTGACTATAAGAATGGCGGTGAATTCGAAGTTGAAAACTGGGCGATTTATATTGAAGACCAATGGGCTGTTACTGATACCCTAACACTAACTTTAGGTCTACGTAATGACAGCTTCACAAACTACAACGCGGATGGCGATGAGTTTGTTTCTATAGACAACCAGATTGCTCCAAGGTTAGGTGCATCTTGGGATATTAACGGTGATGGCGATAGTAAATTATTCGTTACCGCAGGTCGCTATTATTTACCAGTTGCTGCAAATACCAATATTCGTCTTGCTGGTGCTGAAACATATATTCAAACTTGGTACGAGTATGAAGGTCTTAATCCTGACGGTACTCCTGTAGGTTTGAGCAATCAATTAGGTGATATCGCTATTTCAAATGGTGGTGACGGTACTGCAAAAGCATCAAATACCTTAGCAGATAAAAATCTTGAGCCAATGTACAATGATGAAATTATTGTTGGTTATCAGGCGGCTATAAATGATGATTGGTCTTGGAGCATCAAAGGTACATACCGCACACTGGGCAATCAAATTGATGATGGCTCATATATCTTTACTGATGAAGATGGAGAGTACCTTGGTGAAAACTGGTTCTTATTTAACCCAGGTAATGGTGCAACATTTAACTTCGACCTAGATGGTGACGGTGTAACTGAAGAGTATAGCTTCACGGCTGAAGAGCTAGGTTATCCAGATGCGAAGCGTCGTTACGCTGCTGTTGACCTTTCAATTGAGAAGAGCTGGGATAAAGTTTGGTCATTAAAAGCCCTTTACACTTGGTCTCATAACTACGGTAACACAGAAGGGTTTGTTAAATCTGATAATGGTCAAGATGATGCAGGTTTAACACAAGACTGGGATTACCCTTATCTAATGGATGGTGCTAACGGTAACTTACCAGCGGACCGTCGTCACAATATTAAAGTTTACGGTGCATATGCAGTTACTGAAGACTTCTTAATAGGTGCAAACTTAAATGTTGCTTCAGGTCGTCCTTGGACAGCGTTAGGTGCAGGGTATACACCAGACCCAGACAAATATTCTTATGGCGACACCTATTATGTAGGCGATCAACGCTACCCTCGCGGCAGCATGGGAACAACTCCCTGGACAGCTCGATTAGATCTTAACTTTACGTACAACTTGCATTTCAATGATCAAAAAGTACGCTTCGCATTAGATATTTTCAATGTATTTGATGCATCTACAGCAACTCGTTATGACGAAGTTGCTGAAGTGGCGGCTGGTGATGACAGTGCAACATTTGGCTTAGCGCAAAGTTATCAATCTCCTCGTCGAGTCCAACTATCTGCTTCTTACGACTTTTAATTTCCATTAAATTAGTAAGAAAAGCAATGACTCTAAAAGCCTCTTTTTGAGGCTTTTATTTTAATAACAACCATTACAACAATCACTTTCTAACATTTTTGAATAATATATGCCCTAAACTCGGTCTATCTAGTTTCGACTGACAATGTTTCGAGGCAACTGTGAATAGGCTAATTACACCTGCTGTTAATTTAATGGCGCAACTTAAGTACAAACACAAAATAACTTTACTATTTGGTTTATTGGTTTTCCCACTTTGCCTTAGCTTGTTTTTCTTAATAAGCCTTTTAAATCAAAATATTAAAATTTCACAACAACAGTACAAAGGAATTACGAGTTACCGTTTGCTGTTGACACATGTTGTCGATAACAATCAACAAGCAATGCAGAGCTCAGCGCAGCAACTTGGGTATTTAAAAAATGCTAACAATACTGGCAATATTCTGGAGCAAGTATCAATTGAGTCACAATTAGCAGTCAGTCAAAATTTAGCAATCAATTATTTAAATCGCACCCTTGTCACTCACTTACCTGACATAATCTATCACCTGAATGAAACCTATCAGAGCACTGAGCAAGTACTAAAACAGGGCCAGTTCACACCTGCAAGTTTTATTACTTTATCCAATCAAATTAAAGCGCTACCGCAACTATCATCGCAATTTAAAGATGCGTTCACGATTGCAATTGAACAAGATAGTAACTTAAAAGAGCAGCTTTCCCCTGCTGCTGAGGCACTCATTGAAAACATAACTCAGTTCTCACAACAGATAACTCAGAAGCTGCTCGAGCCAGATACGATTGAATTGAGCCAAGCACAATTTTTAAGTTTAAAAACCAGCTTAAAAGAAAGCATTGAGCGCTATATAGCAACCACTGAACCCACTCTTATGCGCATCATCAGCGACAAGTTAAGCCAGCAGCAATTCATACTGTATCTAGTTATTGCAGCTGCTCTTTTGTCTTTGATGATTGCCAGTTACTTAATGCTTGGCTTTTATCGGCTCGTTGTTGATACATTAGATCTGTTTTCTAAAACGGCTAACCGCGCAGCACAAGGTGATATATCAGCACGCTTAAACGTAACGGGACATGATGAACTAACCACAATTGGTAAAGAATTTAATCATGTACTGGCATCATTTACTTTAATGGTGAATGAAGTTAGACACACAACAAATAGTGTCATAGCAACAACGAATAGCGTTACGAATCATTCGGAAAAAACGAATCAAGATGTGCAAATACAACAGCAAAGAGTTACCACGATTAGCCAATCGTTATCTGAAATGAATCAAGCAGCAGAGCATGTTGAAGTGTCTGCATCACAAGCCATTGAGTTAGCCTCGTCAGCCGCTAAGCAAGTGCAAAAAGGGGCAGATGAAAGTGCACACTTAGCCACACATATGAGCCTTTTACAGCAGGAGTTTAACGAGGGTCTTGCCGCTTTAGCTTTACTAGCGAAAGATAGCCAAGCGATTAGCAGCGTGAGTAATGGTATTAATGAAATTGCCGAGCAAACTAACCTACTTGCATTGAATGCAGCTATTGAAGCAGCCAGAGCCGGTGAGCAAGGCCGTGGCTTTGCCGTAGTCGCAGATGAGGTAAGAACACTTGCAAAACGCACTCAGCAGCAAACTCATGAGATCCATCAAATAATTAATTCGCTACAGGGGGCAACAAAACTCACCCAAGATAAAATGCAAGCAAGTGTACAGAAGATGGAGCAAGGTTCACAAAGCGCTGAGCACACTAAAGATAACTTATTAGCTGTCGCAGCATCAATGTCTGATATTGGCATGCAAGGAAAACAAATTGCAGTGCAAGTCAGCCAGCAAGGCACTGCCATTCAAAACGCTTTACACCACGCTGAAGATGTCAGAGATCTTGCCAAAGATACTGAGAAAAGTGCACTAATGGCAATGGATAGCGTACAAAATTTAGCTCAACTTTGTGTTGAGCTAAATAATTCAATGGCCAAGTTTAACGCTGACAATTAGGTCTAGGCTCAAACTCGCTTGCACGAATGGGGAGCTGCACCACTTTGCCACAACCCGGAGGCGCTTGCAGGCCGGTTTCTTCATTAATGAATGCCCAACGAATAGAAGCCGGACGAGTATCTGCTATGGCTTCAGGGTTGAGTGGTTTAAGGTAACGAATGTAAGCTTCTAGTGCGCCAACACTGCCAGTTAAACCTGTGCTCTTGTTATCGTCGCGGCCAATCCATGCAACGGTCACGGTGTTTTGGTCAAAACCGGCAAACCAGCTATCGCGTAATTCGTTACTAGTGCCTGTTTTACCAGCAAGCTGAATCGATGGGAAATGAGCATTTAGGCGTTTAGCCGTGCCATCTTTAGTCACGCGCTTCATTGCATACTTCGTCATGTAAATTGATGCATCATCAAAGCGTTTTTGTGAGCTGACATCATGCTTATAAAGCACTTTACCTACTGAGTCTGTAAGGGCTGAAATAGACGTTAATTCACGGTACTGACCATCTGCGGCAAGGGTTGTATAAAGCTGCGCTACTTCAAAGCTAGATAGCTCAAGTGCACCTAAAAGTAACGACGGGTATTGATCAATACGTCCTTCTACACCTAAACGCTTCAAGGTATCAGCGACTTTATCTACACCAACATCAAGACCCGTGTTAACCGCAGGAATATTAATACTGTTACTAAATGCTTTATAAAGAGGCATAGGGCCGCGGAACTGCTTGTCGAAGTTCTCAGGTTGCCACACTTTACCCTGCTCATTAGTCACTTGCAGCGGTGAGTCATCCACCAATGTGGCAACATTAAACTGACCACTTTCAAACGCAGTTAAATAAACCGCAGGCTTAACCAATGAGCCAATATTACGTTTGGTATCAAGCACACGGTTAAAACCAAAATAACGCACGTCACGGCCTGCAACTAACGCCGATACCCCACCCTTTTCAACGTTAACAGAGATCATCGCCGCCTCAAGTTCTTCGGTATTAGGGCGCTTTTCAAGGTATGGTAGGCTTGCTTCAACCGACTCTTCCATGGCCGTTTGCTTTTGTAAATCAAAATAGGTGAATACTCGAACCCCCGCATCCAACACTTGTTGATCGGGTAATAGACGTTTTAACTCACGGTCAACAAGCTCTAAGTAACCAGGATATGACTTTTGCAGGCTGTCTTTCATTGGTGCAATATCAATAGGGCGCTTTAATGCTGCGCGATATTCACGGGTATCAATTAGCTTATTTTCAACCATTAAACGTAGTACTAGATCACGGCGTTCCATTGCACGTTCACTATAACGACGCGGGTTGTAATATGAAGGACCTTTAACCATAGCCACTAATAGCGCAATTTGGTCGTATTCAAGCTCATCCACAGGCTTTGAAAAATAAAACTCAGCGGCAAGACCCATACCGTGAACACCTTGATTGTAAGACTGACCCAAATACACTTCATTCAGATAGGCTTCTAAAATTTCATCTTTGCTGTAGCGGTAATCTAATATCAAGGCGATAAGCGCTTCATTAAACTTACGCACCAGTGAACGCTCACGGGTAAGGTATATATTCTTTGCTAATTGCTGGGTTAATGTACTGCCCCCTTGCACTGTACGTCCGGCTTTAATATTACTGTATAAAGCACGCATAATTGACCACACAGATACACCATGGTGTTGATAGAAATTACGATCTTCAACCACCAGTAAAGTGTCCTTTAGCATCGGCGGAAATTTATCAAGCGGCACAAACTCGCGGTCTTGCTTTGAGTCATTACCAATACGAGCTATTTGAACAGGCTCTAATCGAGCATTATTTAAACGACGGCCAAATTTATCTTTGATGGTTGCTAATTTCTGCCCTGAAAAACGCAGCTCAATAACGTGTGCATCCTCAAGGCCATCATAAAACTCAAATTCACGACGGTACACTTTAATACTGTTAGCAGATTTAACATACTGACCTGTTCGGCTTAGCTTATTTACAGATGAGTAATTTAAACGGTTTAGCTCCCAAATGACCTCTTGCTGAGATAAATACTGCCCAGGATAAAAGCTCATTGCACGGGCATATACTTGTGCGGGTAACTGCCATTTGTTGCCTTCAAATTGGCGAGTAATTTTTGCATCCAAATAAATAAGATACAGCACCATGGCAATAATGACTGCCATCGTTAATTTCCAAAAAATTGACCAAAGTTTTCGTAGCACACCCGCTTTCGCTGGTGCTTGCGATGAGCTTGAACGTTTAGCGGTAGTATTTTTTGACGACGCCTTCGGTTTACTAGACGACTTTTTTGCAGGAGTTTTTTTATCAGCCATTGAGTTCGCTATAGGTCAGTTAATTTTACAGGATTACACCGTGAATAGCGTAATGTTAACACCTGTAAAATTAACAGTCACTTAAACTCGTTTAGCGTGTACACAACCAGAGTGAGTGGATCACAGCAGGTATAAAGAAGATAAAGCATAGAATAATGTTAATCACTAAGTCTTTACCCGCACCCGCTTTTAAAAATACCGCAACAGGCGGTAAAAACAGCGAAATTATTATAAGCAAGAGTTTGTTATCCATCGTTTTTCCTTGTTAGTTTGGAATATTAAGCATAGTCAACAAATAGCTATTTCGCCTATCAGAAAAGGCTTATTTAAATGCAAAAAAGCCCTACCTAAGTAGAGCTTTGATTTGAACACACAATGATATTGTTGTGTGCGTGCAATTGCACGCACTGAGATTAGTTACTGCGAACTGATACAAACTCTGGGTAAGCATCGATACCACAGTCATGTTGATCCATACCGTTTAATTCTTCTTCTTCGGTAACACGGATACCCATGGTATTTTTCAGGATTGCCCACACGATTGATGACGCGATGAACACAAATCCTAAGATACATACTAAGCCAATTAATTGATTAACGAAGGTTGCATCTGAGTTTGAAAGTGGCACTAACATGATACCTAATGCACCACATACACCGTGTACAGAGATAGCACCTACTGGGTCATCGATTTTTGCTTTATCAAGAGCAACGATGCTAAATACAACCAGAGAACCACCTAATAAACCAAGTAAACAAGCAAGTAATGGTGTTGGTGATGCTGGCTCTGCTGTAATGGTTACCAGACCTGCTAATGCACCATTCAGAACCATAGTTAAATCTGCTTTACCCCATAACACTTTACATACAAACAGTGCTGCAATTGCGCCACATGCTGCTGCTGCGTTAGTGTTTAAGAAGATTTTACCTACTGCAGTTGCGTTTTCAGCGTCAGATACAAGTAGTTGAGAACCACCATTGAAACCAAACCAACCCATCCAAAGGATTAATGTACCCAATGTTGCTAACGGTAAGTTAGAACCTGGAATTGGGTAGATTTCACCATTTTTGCCGTATTTACCTTTACGAGCACCTAAGAATAGTACGCCCGCTAGCGCTGCAGCAGCACCTGCGCCATGAACGATGGCAGAACCTGCGAAGTCAACAAAGCCCATTGCTGAAAGGAAGCCTGCGCCCCATGTCCAGTAGCCTTCGATTGGGTAGATAAAACCCGTTAAGATAACGGTAAATACTAAGAATGCCCATAGTTTCATACGCTCAGCAACCGCACCAGATACGATTGACATAGCTGTCGCTACGAACACAACTTGGAAGAAAAAATCAGACTCTAAAGAGTGATTTGCATCAGCAGCTTGAGTGCCAATTAATGCACCAAATGAAGGGATAAAACCACCTTCTGCGTTATCAACATACATGATGTTGTAACCCACTAATAAAAACATAGTGCAGGCAATAGAAAATAGTGCAACGTTTTTAGTTAGAATTTCTGTTGTATTTTTTGCACGAACTAAACCTGCTTCAAGCATAGCGAAACCAGCCGCCATCCACATTACTAAAACACCCGACATCAAAAAGTAAAATGTGTCGAGTGAGAACTTCAACTCTACGATAGTGTTTTCCATAATTCCCCCTTAAATTGCTTCTTCATCAAGTTCGCCAGTACGGATACGAACGATTTGGTCTAGGTCGTAAACAAAAATTTTGCCGTCACCAATTTTGCCTGTTGAAGCAATTTTTGTGATGGTTTCAACAACGCGTTGACAATTTTCGCTACGAGTTGCAATTTCAAGTTTGATCTTTGGAATAAAATCGACTTGGTATTCAGCTCCACGATATAGCTCAGTATGACCACGTTGACGGCCAAAGCCTTTAACGTCGACAACTGTCATCCCCTCAATGCCTAAATCAGCCAATGCTTCACGTACATCATCAAGTTTGAATGGCTTTATTATTGCACTAATCATTTTCATAGTGGCCCCCTTCGGACGCTTATTGTTATCCTGTTGGCTTATACAATCCAACCTTTGTGCCACTATTTTTTATTATTTATTTTCAATAAGTTAAAAAACAAATTTGGTTTTTGCACAAAAAAAATGCACCCTAATGGTGCATTTTTTTAACAATTAACCAGCGCTGGTGCAATTAGCACAACTATAGCTTCACTAAGCAGTTCCGATCTTGCTGTTTAGCTTGGTATAGCGCCTTATCAGCAATGCGCATTGCGGCTGTAAGCGATACTTTTTGGAATTGGGTCATACCAATACTCATGGTTAATGAGTAAGGCTCACCATTAATTGAAAAGGCATGACTCGCTAACTGCTCTCTGAAGGTATTGAGCCTTGATTCGGCCTTAGCTAAATCCATATTATGCAGTACCACAGCAAATTCTTCGCCGCCAATTCTCGCTATGGTGAAGTCATCAAATTTAGTCTTTAAAAATGAAGACACTTGTTTTAGTGCCTGATCACCGGCTTCGTGACCAAACTGGTCGTTCACATTTTTAAAGAAGTCGATATCAAGCAAAGCCAGTACGTTTTCTTGCTCAACATTTTTAAGCAGTTTTTCAGCGTATTGATAAAAATAGCGACGATTATGCAAGCCTGTTAAATGGTCGCGGTATGCGCTTTCTTTTATATCTGCTATTAAAGCAAGCTGCTCCATGGTTTGCATAACGCGGCAATGAAACTCTTCATTCATAAACGGCTTAGTTAAAAAGTCGTTTGCGCCGTATTTAATAAAGCGCGCCGATAACCCATGCTTACCAGCACCTGATAAGCCGATAATTGCTAAGTCATCACGGCCGCGGAAATTACGTACCGCTTTAACTAGCTCAAAACCATCCATCGTTGGCATAGCATAGTCAGTAAGTAATAGCTTGATTTCAGGGTCATCTTTAAGTATTTGGAGTGCTTGCTCACCATCTTGGGCATCACGCACATCAAATAATTGCTTTTCGAGCATTTGCTTCATTAAAGTGCGGCTTAGTACTGAGTCATCCGCTACCAGCGCTTTGCTACCATCGTTTCTAAGTAATTGTGCAACAAGTTTTATCGCATAATGGTAGGAGTCGCGGTTATCTTTAACGACATAATCAACCACTCCCAGCTCTAACATTTGCTGGCGAATGTATTCATCAATCTTTGATGTCAGAACAACGGTCGGGATGTTTTTTGATAAGGTGTATTTAGCTACTTCGCCGTTCATCGCATCAGGTAGCGTTAAATCGACTAAAGCCAAGGTGTAATCGTGCTCTGATATTAAAGAGACGCCCTCTTTTAAAGACCACGCAAAGTCGACAGCCACATCTAAATAGTGAGCAGCGAGGTGACGTAACACTTGCTGTACTACTTTACTGTCTTCAACTACTAATACTCTTTGCATTGCAACTTCTCTTTCTTAAGCACGTGTACACAGATTATAAACACGCTAAATATACGTCATTTTTTAATCTAGCTAAATAATTAAGCAAAATATCTTTGCTAAAAAAATGCACTTTTTTGTAATCCGCTCAGCATTTTCGGCTATTTTTCTGTTTAACGGCTAATATTGGTCACTAGTCTCATTAGTTTGTCATCGAGTTGGCTTTACTTTTTAATAGCTGCAATTCGAATAATAAGGAATCAACATGAAACTAGTTAGTTTTATTGGCTTGTCAGTGACAGCACTAACTCTGACCTTCAGCACACCAAGCTTTGCTGATAATGAACGTCGCATCGACGTAGACAGTAAAGTGGTTACTGAGCACAAAGCCCGCATTAATGGTGAACGCTTTTCATACACCGCAACCACTGGCACTCAACCAGTATGGGACGAGCAAGGCAATGCTGTCGCAACACTGCAATATACTTATTATACTCGCGATAAAGTAGACGACAGAACAAAACGTCCTCTTGTATTCTCGTTCAACGGCGGCCCTGGCTCTGCCTCTGTGTGGATGCACCTTGCTTATACTGGACCACGTGTATTAAAAATTGATGACGAGGGCTACCCAGTTCAACCTTATGGTGTAAAAGATAACCCTTATTCAATTTTAGATGTGGCTGATATCGTTTATATCAACCCTGTTAATACTGGTTACTCGCGCGTTCTTGAAAACGAGAAGGGTGAACTACCAAGTAAATCCGACCAGCAAAAAATGTTCTTTGGTGTTAACGCAGACATCAAATACTTAGCAGAGTGGCTAAATACCTTTGTTTCGCGCAACGAGCGCTGGCGCTCACCTAAGTTCTTAATTGGTGAGAGCTATGGTACGACTCGTGTTTCGGGTCTTGCTCACGAATTACAAAACCGTCAGTGGATGTATATCAATGGCGTTATTTTAGTATCACCAACTGAAATTGGTATTAAACGTGAGGGCCCTGTAGAAGCTGCAAACCGCTTACCTTACTTTGCGGCAACGGCTTGGTACCACAAAGCACTTAGCGCAGACTTACAAGCAAAAGACTTAGACGAGTTACTTCCTGAAGTTGAACAATTCACAGTGAATAAGTTCTTACCAGCGATTGCTAAAGGTGGTTTCTTACCTGCAGATGAAAAACAAGCCATCATCAAGCAAGCAGCTAAATACGCGGGTTTATCTGAAAAGTTTGTTGAGCAAAACAACTTAGATATTCCAACAAACTTCTTCTGGAAAGAACTATTACGTGAGCGTGGTCAAACGGTTGGTCGTTTAGATTCTCGTTACCTAGGTATCGACAAACGTGATGCAGGTGAGTCTCCTGATTACTGGGCTGAGCTTACGTCATGGTTACACTCATTCACGCCTGCAATTAACTATTACCTTCGTGAAGAGCTTAATTACAAAACAGATATCAAATATAACCTGTTCGGAAATGTGCACCCTTGGGATCGCACAGGCAACAATACTGGTGAAAACTTACGTTTAGCGATGGCACAAAACCCATACTTAAACGTGATGATCCAGTCTGGTTACTACGACGGTGCAACAAACTACTTTGATGCTAAATACACAATGTGGCAGTTAGACCCAAGTGGCAAAATGAAAGACCGCTTAAGCTTTAAAGGCTATCGCAGTGGTCACATGATGTATTTACGTCATGCAGATCTTGAGTCATCAAACAATGACTTACGTGATTTTATCCTTAAATCACTCCCAGTCGAAGGCAAAGCTGCTAAATACTAACCAGCGTATTTGCAAACCAAAATAGAAAAAGCCCGTTTTATACGGGCTTTTGTTTTTCCGCTAATCTTTTTGGGTATATACTCAAGTCATTGATTTAAGGATTTGGATAATCAGCTAATGGCAGAAAAATTTCGTGTAATGTTTGCAGGGCTTGAGGCCGGTGTTGAGCAAGCACAAGCAACAGAGCAACTAGCCGCAAAACTAAAAACAACCACTGACAAAGTCGCTGCCCTGTTTGAGCATAAGCCATTATTTGCACCAAGCGAGCAAGACAAAGCATTAAAGCAAGCTAAGTTATTAGCCAGTGTAGGTATTAAAGCCAAGCTCCAACCAATTAATCAAGCAGCCACCAGCACGCAATCAACAGATGCGGCAGCACAAACCAAAGAGCGTGAAGAACGCATTTTTGATGCGCTTGATTACATCACCAGTAGCCTTATTCGCCTAGAAGAAAAGCTAGATGACTTAGAGCAACGTTTACCTGAACTTGAGAACAACAGCGTTGTTGATAGCGACGATAGCTGGCAAGAAGATGATCTACTGCTTGAAGAAGAATTAACAGAGCCCGTTAAAAAGCGTTCAAACACCCTACTCTATTCGCTTATTGCGATGGTCATTGTGCTATTGATCATTTTAGGTGTGGTGGAACTTTTTCCTGAACTTTTCTCCTTTTTAGAAAGTTAATACTAATATTGACATGAGCAACACACGAGCAGAAATTAGACAATCCATTCGAAAAAAGCGCAATTCACTGACTGTAGAACAACAAAAAAATGCAGCAATTGCGCTGAAAATGAATTTTACTCAACACTTAAAATCACTAAAAACCACCAAAAATGCCCACATAGGCATTTATTTTAGTAATGACGGAGAATTAGACACCTCATTGTTAATTAAAGAATTATGGATGCAAAAACAGCATTTATACTTACCTATAATTCACCCCTTCAATGGCACAACTTTATACTTTCAGAGGTATGAAGAAAATTCACCCATGACTGCAAATCGCTATGGTATCTTGGAGCCCAAGTTAAATTGCAGTCAAATATGTCCTTTAGACAAGCTTGATATTTTACTTATGCCGTTAGTGGCATTTGATGATCAAGGTAACCGTTTAGGAATGGGCGGTGGGTTTTATGACAAAACGTTGGCTCGGTATTACCTAGAGAATTGGCAAAAACCAATTTTGATTGGTCTTGCCCATCAATGTCAGCATGTGCCGGCATTGCCGATTGAATCATGGGATGTACCGTTAAAACACATTATAACCCCAGAGAAAATCTACCAATGGTAAGCAAACTGTTTGTATACTATAGGCCTTCTCTGACAGCTAACTGAGCACATAATTATGACGCAAGATGAATTAAAAAAAGCCGCTGCCTGGGCAGCTCTCGAGTTTGTAAACAAAAATACCATTGTTGGTGTAGGTACAGGCTCTACAGTAAATCATTTTATTGATGCACTGGGTACTGTAAAAGACACCATTATTGGTGCGGTTTCAAGCTCTGAAGCTTCGACAGAAAAGTTAAAAGCACTGGGTATTGAAGTGTTTGAGCTAAACGAAGTATCAAGTCTTGATGTGTATGTTGATGGCGCAGACGAAATCAACCCACACAATGAAATGATCAAAGGCGGTGGCGCTGCGCTAACTCGTGAAAAAATCGTTTCTGCAGTAGCAAAGCAATTTGTATGTATTGTTGATGAATCAAAAGAAGTTACAACATTAGGCGCATTTCCACTTCCTGTTGAAGTGATCCCAATGGCACGCAGCTATGTAGCGCGTGAACTTGTTAAACTTGGCGGTGACCCTGTTTACCGCGAAGGTGTTGTAACAGATAACGGTAACGTCATCTTAGACGTACATAATTTAGATATCAGCAATGCCAAAGAATTAGAGCTAACAATCAACCAGATTGTTGGTGTAGTAACAAACGGCTTATTTGCCCATCGCGGTGCAGATAAAGTCATTATCGGCACCAAAAATGGGCCGCAAATAAAGTAAATAGGAATGAGGATATGAGTAAGGTATCGTTAGCAAAAGACAAAATTAAAATTCTCTTGCTGGAAGGCGTGCACCAAAGTGCTGTAGAAACGCTTAAGCGTAATGGCTACAGCAATATTGATTACGTAAAAACATCCTTACCTGAAGACGAGCTAATTGAGCGCATTAAAGATGTGCACTTTGTAGGCCTTCGTTCTCGCACTCATATTAATGAAGCGGTATTAGAAGCAGCTGAAAAGCTAGTCGCAATCGGCTGCTTCTGTATCGGTACTAACCAAGTCGACCTGCAAGGTGCCCGTGAACGTGGTATTGCGGTATTTAACGCGCCATTCTCAAACACCCGCTCTGTTGCAGAATTAGTACTTGGTGAAATCTTATTACTGCTTCGTGGTATTCCAGAGCGTAATGCCCTAGCACACCGCGGTGGTTGGTTAAAATCAGCCAATGGTTCATTCGAAGCCCGTGGTAAAACACTCGGCATTATTGGTTACGGCCACATTGGTACACAGCTAGGTATCATGGCTGAAAATATCGGTATGAACGTAGAGTTTTACGATATTGAAGACAAGCTAACACTAGGTAATGCAACGCAAGTTCATAACCTAACTCAGTTATTACAACGTGCTGATGTTATTAGCTTACATGTTCCTGAAACGCCGCAAACGAAAAACCTAATCGGTATGGCTGAGCTTGAAGTAATGAAGCAAGGCGCTATTTTAATTAACGCATCTCGCGGTACCGTTGTTGATATCGATGCACTAGCTGAATCACTCCGTGAGAAAAAGCTGAGCGGCGCTGCAATTGACGTATTCCCTGTAGAGCCAAAATCTAATGATGAAGAGTTTGTTTCTCCTCTACGTGGTTTTGATAACGTGATTTTGACGCCACACATTGGTGGTTCAACTCAAGAAGCACAAGAAAATATCGGTATTGAAGTAGCGGGTAAACTTGCTAAGTACTCAGATAATGGTTCAACCATTACTGCGGTTAACTTCCCTGAAGTATCACTACCTGAGCTTGCAAACCGTAGCCGTTTATTACACGTACACCACAACCGCCCGGGTATCCTAACGCAAATTAACCAAGCGTTTGCACAGCACGGTATCAACATCGCAGCTCAATACTTACAAACTGACGAAGCAATTGGTTACGTAGTTATTGATGTCGATACAGATCACTCAGAAGTGGCACTTAAAGAACTAAGTGCTGTTGAAGGTACAATTAGAGCCCGTATCCTTCACTAATAATTCGCATATCGAATAGATAAAAAAGCGCAAACAGTTAAACTGGTTGCGCTTTTTTTGTAGGACAAAACTTTAACAAAGCTGTAAGCCTCAAGCTGTCAGCGATAAGCCGATTTGAGCATACCTGTTTTTAGGGTGCAATACTTTATTATAGGCGTGAAATTTATTTCGCGTTAAGATTAGTTGAGTAAAAAATATTTTATTGACGGAACAACCTCTCCTTTTTATACAGCTATTTGGGAGGCTTTTTAATTCGAGTAAAGGAATTAGTATGAAAAAATTATTTTTAATTACTGTCAGCATAATTACTTCTCTTGTGGGTTGTAAATCAACTAGTACAGAAACCTATGTTGATCCAATGACAGGAAAAAGTCATAAAGAAGTTTACTGGCAAATTTATGATAGCAATGCCCGCTTTGAGGGAGATTCTACATTTACCCCCGCATACAGGTTTACAAGAGCAGTAATTGAAGATGATGGAACTGTTAAGCTCTGGGTACAATGGGAAGGGATTGAAAATTTAGATGGCTTTGAAATAAAACTGGATGGTAATAGATTCTACGGAAAACCAAGCGGGGTAACTAACTGGAACGGTAATACTTCTACACGTATGTTTATAATGCCTTGTAATGCTTTTAATATGACTGATAACGTTATCACTAGATTAACTACAATGAATGGGTATGTAGATAGTATCTATAACATTGAAAATCAAAGAGATGATATACCCACAAAACGTGAGATCTTACAAAGAGTTTATAAGGAATGTAAATAGCTACAACATGAAAGTTGTAATAGATAATTTTTCAGTGTTCCAGACGTGAAAGCATGGAATGCAAAGAGGATATTATCGGCAGAGGCGTTGGGCAAAACTGTGCAACATCCAAAATATTGAGAGCGCTCACTTATTCATTCTGCCTAGAAAGCTATCGTTGTTATTGCTTAAAAATTAGGTATTGCAGCAATAATCACTGAGTAAGAAGCTTCGGCTTGAATATTAAGTTTATAACTTCCCATCCTTACTCGCTTCTTCCTTGAAACTAGCTAACATTTGACTTGGTGATTTATCTGAAAGTCCACTTTTCTCTGCTTCAATCAATTTCATACGAATAGCTTCAATTTCAGAAGCTCGCATTTGCTCTTTTCTAATCAAATCTCTAAGTAACTCACTGTCACTCGCATAATTACCTGAAGCGAGCTGTGCTTGCATCCATTTTTCTTGTTGGGCAGTCACAGTGATACTTTTTTTTACCATCGCCATAATTTACTCATCTTAAACAGATCAAATCCAGATATAATCCTACTTAGTACTACTACAATCAAGCTTAGCTTATTGGTGCTAGTAATCAACTATACCTTTTACTTGGCTTCCCCCCCCTCAAACACTTCCCTGTGTAAATCACGCCGATGAGTCAGTAAATTTTACTCACCAGTCGCTTGTGCTTCTACGTCTTTATCTTGGTGTTTTTCGCTTATCATGGCATTTAATTTCTCGCCGCCTTTGATACCAAAATCTAATGTGCGGATTGGGAATGGGATGGTCATGTCAGCTTCGCTTAGCGCGTTTCTTACTGCCACAACAGCCTTGTGACGAACGGTCATGAAATCCGCTTCGCCGGGATATTTAATCCAAAACCAAACCAATAAGTTGACACTGCTATCACCAAAGCTTTCGGCGTATACGGCGGTTTCTTCTTGTTTAATAACAAAATCAAACTCATTGATTTTTTTAACAATCACCTCAGCGGCTTGCTCGGGGTCGTCGGCATACGAAATACCCACAGGCACCTCGATACGACGCACACCTAAGGTGCTGTAGTTGCTGAGTATATTTCTAAATAGAATCTTGTTAGGCACTAAGATGAGTTGTCCATAAAAATTCTCAATGAGGGTATTTCGAAGGTTAATCGCCTTAACGGTACCAAACACGCTCTCGGTGCGGATTACATCTCCTGTTTTGAATGGTTTGCGAATCCCCATAGCAATACCCGCTATAAGATTCTCTGTCATATCCTGAAAGGCAAAACCAATAGCGAGGCCTACGATACCCGCACCGGCTAGTAATGAGGTGACCGTGCCTCTGAGGCCCAAGAAATCAAGGGCTACAAATAAACCTACGCATAACACGATAACCTTCACTATCGATGACATTAAGTCGGCGATTTGTGAAGACTCTAATGAACGTCGTAATAGTTTTCTGAGCATTGAACCGACAAGACGCGCCAGCAATGAAAATACAATGGTGATGATCACTGCGACAATGAAATTTGGAATATGGCTTATGATGATATCAACCCAGCCACCGAGCTTTTCTTCTATAAGTTTTTCGGCCTCACCGACGGTTGGTATTTTTAACATGCGACTACCTGATACATTAAGAAACATAACAAGTGTTTTGCAAAATAAGCGCCAGTTTCATACAAGCACAAAAAAGCCGTGCTTAGCACGGCTTTAACAAATTCTTTTAAACTCAGAATTAGTTTTGTTCTTCTCGTAAGAAAACAGGCTCTAATTCTTTTACTGTTGCATCGCTGCTAAAATAATAACCCGCAACGGTGAAATCTTTTAAATCACTTAATTGGGTAATTTTATTTTCAATGATGTAACGCGCCATCATGCCGCGAGCTTTTTTAGCATAAAAGCTGATCACTTTATATTGGCCGTTTTTACAGTCTTTAAAATGTGGGGTGATGATTTGTGCGTTTAATGCTTTTTTATCAACCGCTTTAAAATATTCGTTCGAAGCAAGGTTTACTAAATACTTGCTATCTTGCTCAGCAAGCACTGTATTAAGCTTTTCGGCGATGACACTGCCCCAAAACTGATATAAGTTTTTACCGCGTGGGTTTTCTAATTTAGTGCCCATCTCAAGGCGATAAGCTTGCATTAAATCTAATGGCTTAAGCACACCATAAAGGCCAGACAAAATACGTAAGTTTGACTGTGCGTAATCAAGGTCAGCATCGCTAAGAGTTTGCGCTTCTAAACCACCGTATACGTCACCATTAAATGCTAGCACCGCTTGTTTTGCATTATCTTGCGTAAATGGCTGTGACCACTCAGCGAATCGTGCTGCATTTAAACCAGCTAGTTTATCGCTGATTTTCATTAGGCTACCAATTTGAGCTGGTGTTAAATCACGGCAAACTGACATTAACTCTTCGCTGTGCTCGAGTAATTCAGGTTGAGTGAATTTATCGGTCGTGGCTGGTGTTTCGTAATCTAAATTTTTTGCTGGTGAAATAACAGTGATCATACTTAGCTATTGACTTGTAATTTGTTTGATGTCAATTTCAACATTAATTGAATCAAAATGCACGTTTTGTTTCGTCCTGCCTTAATCCGCTGCACTTTCATACATAATGCCTTAGTTTTCCAAATTGAGGACATTTGACCTATTAAACACTGTCATAGTGTTGCAGCATTAAGGCCGCTATAATGGATTTTCTATTAACTTGCTTGGAATGAGGAAAGCAAATGACTTCAGCACTACAAAGGCTTAAACAACATTCATCTATTGTTGCAGATACAGGTGATATCGAAGCTATCAAAAAGCACCAACCAGAAGATGCAACAACAAACCCATCTCTACTTTTAAAAGCCAGTGAAATTGAAGCGTATAAGCCTTATTTAGATAAAGCGTGGCAATATGCCAAAGAAACCGAGCAAGATGCAGCTAAACAACTTGAATTAGCATGTGATTACTTTGCTGTATTAATTGGTAAAGAAATTAGCGAAATCGTTCCGGGTTATATCTCAACAGAAGTTGACGCACGTTTATCATTTGATACCCAAGCGACTATCGACAAAGCACATACGTTACTGAGCCTTTACGAAAAAGAAGGCGTTAGCAAAGATAAAATCCTAATCAAAGTTGCATCAACTTGGGAAGGCATCAAAGCTGCAGAACAGCTTGAAAAAGAAGGCACTAAGTGTAACTTAACGCTGTTATTCTCTGAAGCACAAGCTCGCGCATGTGCCGATGCGAATGTATTTTTAATTTCACCTTTTGTTGGCCGTATCCTAGACTGGCACGTTGCTAACGGCATGGAAAAACCAACAGATCCGCTAAACGATCCTGGTGTGCAGTCAGTACGTAGCATTTACGAATTCTACAAACGCCATGATTACAAAACGGTTGTTATGGGTGCAAGCTTCCGTAACACAGGCGAAATCATCGCGCTTACAGGTTGTGATAAGCTAACGATTAGCCCAGCACTTTTAGAAGAGCTTGGCCAATTAACAGATGCACAAGAATACCTACTAGAGAGCGACTTTACTGTTGAAGAAAAACCAGCACCATTAACTGAAAGCCAGTTCCGTTGGTTACACAACCAAGATGCTATGGCAACAGAGAAATTAGCTGAAGGTATCCGCTCTTTTGCTGAAGCTCAAATTGAATTAGAAGCTCGCTTCAAAGCGATGTAATTCACACGACATCATTTTTTAAAACGCCACCGCTAGGTGGCGTTTTTGTTTCTAAAAAATCTCCGCTCATTGATCTATTCATCTATCAATCACAGTTCTGTAACAGTATTGTCACTTTTTTATTCTATTTTTGAGCAGCCTGTGGTATAGGTATTTCCGAGGTTAAAAAAATCAATAGGAGAAGTTCATGGATAGCCTAGACGATATTTTAGAAATATTAGAAGGTCCTAGTACAACAAGAAAGACCTCTCAAAAAAACAAAAAAAGAAAATGGCGCGAAATCGAAGCTTTGAAAGATAAGCACAGACTTCGCAAAGAACTACAGGAGTTAGACTATTTCACTGAAAGCATTGAGCTTGATGAATTAGATTTTTAATTAAAGGCCCGTAAGGGCCTTTTGCATTTTTTCTATAGAATTTGTGGCAATGACCAATTGATTGGTGCTTTATTTTGATCAGTAAGTAGCTGGTTTGTCTTTGAAAAATGCTGACAACCAAAAAAGCCACGATGTGCAGAAAGCGGTGATGGATGCGGACCTTGGATCACATGATGACGCGAGGTATCAATGCGCTTACCCTTTTTCTGAGCATGTGCGCCCCAGAGCACAAACACCACACCGTCGCAGTGCTGATTGATAAGCGCAATCACTGCATCGGTAAATTGCTCCCAACCAAGGTGTTTATGAGAATTAGCCTGACCTTGCTCAACCGTTAGTACAGTGTTGAGTAAAAACACGCCTTGCTCAGCCCAACTTTGCAAATAGCCATGATGAGGTATCTCAAAACCTTCGATATCTGTTGCCAGTTCTTTGTACATGTTTTTCAAAGACGGCGGCAGCTTTTTAACTTCAGGCAATACCGAAAAACACAAGCCATGGGCTTGGCCTTCTCCGTGATAAGGATCTTGCCCTAAAATAACCACTTTGACTTCACTCAGAGGGGTGGCATCAAAAGCAGAGAATACCTGTTCATCTTTGGGATAAACGCTAACGCCTGCTGCGCGTCTATCGGCCACATATTGTAAGGTTTCTTGCATGTAGGGTTTAGCAAGCTCGGTATCTAGAAATGTTTGCCAATCGATCATTTTGAAGCCTGTATTTGCTGACGAGAAACGTCTATTTTACCACACATGTCGGTCAAACCATCAAGCATACGGGTTGTAAAACGGTGCAATAAGTCTGCGTTTACACTAATAAACTGGTTATGCTGCACCGCAGGTAGTTCAGGCCATTGTCGCCAATCAATTTTTGGCTGAGGCTTTTTCGATTTTTCATCTGGAATAATCACTACCTCTGGATTGGCAACCAATACATTTTCAATACTAATGCGCGGGTAGTCGGTATCGCTATTAGCAAACACATTATCCGCATGACAAATAGTTAATAGCTGATTGATCCAAGTGTTTCCGCCAACTGTCATCATTGGCTCAGGCCATAATTGATAAAACACCGAGACTTTCGGTTTGCCTTCTTGCGCTCTGCGAATAGCATTGAGTTTAGTTTCAAACTCTTTAGCTACTTTATTTGCCTTGGTTTGCAAATGCGTAAGCGTGCCTAGTTTACGTAGTTCATCAGCCACATTATCAACCTGATTTGGATTGCTATACGCTACCGGAATACCTAATTTTTCAATGTAAGCGAGATCTTCGGCTTTGTTACCCGTTTTCCAAGCCAGAACTAAGTCTGGTTTTAACGACAACAGCTTTTCCATGTTAATTCCGTAATAGCCGCCTACTCGTTCGATATCATTCGCTTGCTGAGGAAAGTCTGCATAGTCAACGGTACCGACAATGCGCTCTCCTGCTCCAATCGCAAATAGGTTTTCAACAATGTGCGGTGCTAAGGCTACGATACGCTGCGGCTCTTTAATTTCATGAGCCTGAGCCAATGCAGGCAAATAAAATAAAACACCTAAGAGTGCAAACTTGATGGTTCTCATGTTAAAAATCGAACCCTTTTTGCGCTTTTATTCCTGCATCAAAAGCGTGTTTTACGTTTCTGACTTCACTGACTGTATCAGCTAAGTCGGTTAGTTTACGGTGCGCACCACGACCTGTAATAATCACCGATTGCATAGCAGGACGAGAGCTAACGGCTTCTAGCACTTCGTCTAAATCAATATAGCCGTAGGTGATCATATAGGTTATTTCATCTAGCATAACGAGGTTAATTGACTCATCCTTCAGCATTCTTTTTGCTTCTTGCCATGTCACTTGCGCAGCAGCGGTATCTGACTCTTTGTTTTGTGTTTCCCAAGTAAAACCGGTGTTCATAATAACAAATTCAACCCCCGCTTTTTCGAGTAGGTTGCGTTCACCACACTCCCATGTGCCTTTAATAAACTGACATACAGCTGCTTTCATTCCGTGACCTACCGCACGTGCAACAGTACCAAACCCAGAAGTCGATTTCCCTTTACCGTTGCCAGTTATAACCTGAAAAATACCCTGCTCTTTTTGTGCAGCAGCAATCCGTTCGTCGACTTTTTCTTTTACTTTTTGCTGGCGTTGTTGGTGCTTATCTTGATTCTGTTCGCTCATTGTTGTTCCTTATGTCTCTAAACTGAAGTTCTCATAAATATTGATGATTTGTTCAATATCGAGATTCTCTGCTACTACACTAGCTAAACGGTTTAACTGCTGTTCACGGTTTAAGTTAATATCAATCGGCTTAATTTGGCTATTTGGTGCAAGCCAAGTTATTAGCTCAGATACGCCTTCAGGGGTATCGAACAAGCCATGTAAGTAAGTACCTGCTACTTGGTTATCATCACTAATAAAACCATCTACTTTGAATCCACTTGGGTGTTCATTAAAACTCAAAAATGGCTTATCAAGTGCCGGCCCTTGACTAATCCCGGCGTGAATTTCATAACCTGAAATTGCTTTATCGCGATTGTTTAAATGAAGAATGCCAGAGACTTGGCTTAGTACTTTTTGTTGCCCTAATTGCGTTTCAAAGTCAGCAAGTCCGAGTCCTTCAGCACTGCCTAAATTAGACTCCACAGCATATGGATCTGCAAGGTAGTTGCCTAACATCTGCAGCCCACCACATACTCCTAGCACTTTACCGCCATAGCGTAAATGACGTGTTATTTGTTTATGCCAACCTTCATTTTTTAAAAACGCTAAATCGCTCAGTACATTTTTACTGCCCGGAATAATAATCAGATCAACACTTGGAATAGCCTGGGTATGACGTACATACTGTAAATCGATTTCGGGTTGTAATCGCAGTGCATCAAAGTCTGTGTGATTACTAATATGAGGAAGTAGCAGCACTGCTATGCGTAATTGTGGTTTATCGATCTGATTAGTTATAGCAACGGCATCTTCAGCATCGAGTGCTAAGTCATGTAAATAAGGTAGCACCCCAAGCACTGGTTTATTGGTGTATTGCTCTAACCAATCAAGGCCACCTTGCAATAACGCAATATCCCCCCGAAAACGATTAATTACAAAGCCTTTAACGCGAGCCTGCTCTGACTCAGACAACAAGGCTAATGTTCCGACTAAATGGGCAAAAACGCCGCCTTTATCGATATCGGCAATGATGATCACTGGGCAATCAACCGCCTCAGCGTAACCCATATTAGCAATGTCGTTTTCTCGCAGGTTAATTTCTGCGGGGCTCCCAGCACCTTCCACAACCAGTAATTCAAAACGCTCACTTAAGCGCTGCTGCGAAGTAAGAACTGCATCCATCGCCACTTTTTTGTAGTCGTGATAACTGCCCGCTTCCATATTCGACAGCGCTTTACCATGAACGATTACCTGCGCCCCAGTATCACTGTTAGGTTTTAATAAGATAGGGTTAAAATCGACTTCTGCGGGGACTTTTGCGGCCACAGCTTGCAAAGCTTGTGCGCGACCTATCTCGCCACCATCTGCGGTTACGGCGCTATTTAGCGCCATATTTTGTGGCTTAAAGGGCGCAACCTTTATGCCTCGCTCTGCAAAGATCCGGCAAAGTGCTGCTACAAGGGTACTTTTACCTGCATCTGAGGTCGTGCCTTGCACCATTAATGTTTTCATCATTGTTCTCTTTTTAAAGTTTGTGCAAGACCTGCAATTACAAACTCAACACGTGCAACTTGCTGTGCTAAGGCTTGATGCAACCAACCTGAATGATCAACAAACTGACGGCTTAATTCACCGAGCGGCACAATGCCATGACCGACTTCATTGCTGACAAAAATCACCTCACCCGGCAATAGCGATAGCACATCGAGTAAGGCCGCTTTTTGCTCAAGCCAAAATGCTTCACCATGCTGGCATAAGCAATTACTCAACCATAAGGTTAAACAGTCCACTAGAATACAGTTTTCAGCTCGGCTATGTTGTTGTAGTGCTTTAGCCAAATACAAAGGCTCTTCGACAAGTTGCCAATGCTTAGCGCGCTCTGCTTGATGCCTGTTAATTCGGGCTGTCATTTCTTCATCACCCGCATTTGCTGTGGCAATGTAGATAAGCGGCTTGTTTGAATCTGTTGCCAGCTGCTCAGCAAAACGGCTTTTACCGCTGCGAGCACCGCCTAAAATTAAAGTATGTTGTTGGCTCATAATAAACTCACCAAGCAAAGGTAAGTAACAAGCTCAGATACTTGCTGGGCTGCTCCTAAGCAATCGCCGGTGTAGCCTGATAGCTGTTTTTCAAACCAGCGCTTCAATAGTAAGCGAGTAACACAAAGCACACTGATGAGTATTAATAATTGCCCTAAAGTGAAGCCAAAAAACAACCATGCAATTGCTAACACCGCACCGCCTGTTGCTAACAGTATTTGATAACTTTGCGTGCTTAAATGCATCGCAATTGGTTTTACTTTAGATGTGGCGTCCTGACTTACATAGTCCATGTCTGCAATTAAACTTGTTGCGACAACCCGACTTAAGCTTTGCCCTAAAACAAGTGCAATAATCACAGTACTGGTTACTTCACTAAGTGCTACAAGTGTTTGGTACTTAATTAATAAGGCCATCACAAGCGCTGCAGCACCATAGGTACCTAAGCGACTGTCTTTCATAATGCTCAGCTTATCTGCAACGTGCCAACCACCACCAAAGCCATCCCAGACATCAGCAAGGCCATCTTCATGAAATGCCCCTGTGATTATCAAGCTAAACGCCATAACTAACGCGACTGCAATGGCAGCAGGGAATAACCAACTTAACAGTAAAAAACTCAACGCTAAAAGTGCACCTAATATCACACCGACCAATGCAAAATAGCGGCTGGCCTGATTGAGTGCCTGACTCGATACTGCAAAGTTTAATTTAACGGGGATACGCGTTAAAAAACTAAGCGCTAGCAAAAATAGCTGAAGCTGACTTGGGATAGAATCAGAAGTGTGTTGTTCAGCGCTCATATCAGACAACTTGCTCAACATTGGCATCGGCAAAACTTGCCATGTCATTATAAAACGCCAAAGATGCTTGCAGTAAAGGTAAAGCAAGCGCAGCCCCGGTGCCCTCTCCTAAACGTAAATCAAGCTGCAATAATGGTGCTGCATGCAAGGCATTGAGCATTGCTTTATGCCCTTGTTCATCAGAGGCATGAGCAAATATCATGTAATCGCGAGCGTTTGCATTAATGTGAGTTGCAACAAGTGCCGCTGCAGTACAAATAAAGCCATCCACGATCACGGCCATGCCAAGCTCCGCAGCAGCTAAAATAGCACCGGTGATCTGAACAATTTCAAAACCACCTAATGCCGCAAGCGTCATTAATGGGTCGTCAAAATGAGCTTGATGCAATTGGAGGGCTTGCTCGACAACCTTGATTTTTTTAGCGATAACCTCGTCGCTCACACCTGTGCCTTTACCAACACATTGGCTGACTGGTAACGACAACAAGGCAGCCATTAATGCCGCAGCACTTGTGGTATTGCCAATGCCCATCTCACCAAAGGCGATGGTATTACAGCCTTGCTCATAGAGTGAATGAACTCGCTGCTTGGCTAATGCAAACCCTTTTTCAACCTGGCTAAGTGACATGGCCATTTCTGTATTCAGTGGTGCAGTGATGTCACCTAAACGCTGGTTATGCACACTTTTATCGTGTGAAGTACTGAGTGTTCCTGCATCAACAACTTCCAGCTGCCAGCCCAGCTGACGGCAAAACACGTTGATCGCAGCGCCTCCTGCTGCAAAGTTTGCCACCATTTGTGATGTAACGCTGCTAGGAGCAATTGACACACCTTGGCTTGCCACACCATGATCGCCCGCAAATACAATTAGAGAAGGGTTTGAAATAACCGGTTTAAAGGCAACTAGCGCCTGCTCACTATCAAGCTGCTTTGAAAAAATAAGCGTTAATTGTTTGGCACAACTTTCAAGCTGACCTAAAGCGCCTAGCGGCTTTGTTTTAAGGTCTAATTTTTGTTGAATTAAAGCTGAAAATTGCTGATTAAGAGGCATGATATTAAACATTAGCTACCTGCTCTGTTTACGAAAATAAAGTAAGAATAAAAAGAACACACTACCGATAGCGGCTGTGATCACACCAACAGGTAGTTCTTGGTTATTCAATAGGGTTCGGCATAACACATCGACCCACACCATAAAAATGCCACCTACCAAGGATGTCATAACTAAGTTATGGCTGCTGCCTTGCGGCGAAAAGTAGCGCACAATATGTGGGATCATCAGGCCGACAAAACCAACACCCCCACACATAGCAACAAGCACCGCTGTTATTAATGAACTTAGCAGCAGCATCATGATCCGAAAGCGTTGCACATGAATACCCAAAGTCGCTGCACTTTCATCACCGAGCAGCATTGCATTTAGCTGACGACGAAATGCAATCATCAGCGTCATACAGGCAATAATAACGGCAAATGGCAGCCAAAGAGTGTCCCACTGGGCACGAGAAAAACTGCCCATCGTCCAAAACAAAATGGCGGTGATGGCTTGCGGATCGCTAAAATAAAGCAGCAGACTAGTCAGAGCACTAAATAAAAAAGATAAAGCAACACCAGCGAGTAACATGGCTTCAACTTGGCCAACATGACGACGCCCTGCTATAGCAATAAGCAACAGCATAGAAAGTAAGCTTCCGGCAAATGCAGCAACTGACATACTAAAGCCAAAACTCACACCGGTTAGGGCTATAAAACACACCACACCAAATGAAGCCCCAGAAGAAATACCAAACAAGTAAGGGTCAGCAAGCGGGTTTCGGGTTACAGTCTGTAAAATTAGTCCTGCCAGAGCCAGCCCAGATCCCGCTAAAAATGCCAGCACCGTTCTTGGCATACGCAATTGCCAAATAATACGCTGTACAAATTCATCGCTACCTTGACTAAACAAGCCATTAAAAACATCACTCAGTGGCGTATTTGCAGCACCAAAGCTCAGTGCTAAAAAACAACTAATAAGCCCTACGACAACACATATACTTAAACGCATTGCATCAGTCATTTTGATGCTCCTGTGTCTGATAGCCATAAAAATAAGTGATGTGCGGAATAAACTTATCAGTACTTGATTGCGGGTGAGCAGATACCGCTGCGCAGACACCAAATACATCACTCAACAGCTGCTCAGTAAGAACCGCTTTTGGTTGCCCCTGACAAACCAAACACCCCTCATCAATCACGATGAGTTCATCACATAAACTCGCGGCAAGATTTAAGTCATGAAACGAGGCAAGCACAGTCACATCAAGGGACTTTGCTAATTCCATTATTTGAATTTGGTATTTAACATCAAGGTGACTGGTAGGCTCATCCATGATGAGCAACTTAGGTTGTTGTACGATAGAGCGTGCAATAAGCGCTCTTTGCTTTTCGCCACCTGAGAGCGAATCAAATGCTTGCTCACTATGATGAGACAAACCAACCTGCTCTATAGCTTGATATATTCGCTGCTTATCATTGGCAGAAGTGCCGCTGAAAAGTCGCTTATGAGGTGTTAAGCCTAAACTCACTACATCGAACAAAGACAAATTAAACTGCGATGGAGACTCTTGTAAAACCACAGCAACCTGCTTTGCATATTCATCAGCACTGATTTGCCAAATATCTTGACCGCTAAGCAGCACAACCCCTTGCTGAGGTTTCAAGTAACGATAAAGGCAACGCAGCAAGCTTGATTTACCCGCCCCATTAGGGCCGAGTAGACCGATAAATTGCCCTGCTTTTAACTCAAGGTTAATTGATTTAAGTATCGTTTTATTCGCAGTACCCCAACTTAAATCAGACACTGATATTAATGGCGCAGCGCTAAGGCTATTTTGTTGCAAGCTTATTCTCTCTTGGCGAGTAATCGCAACGCACAAGAAAGCACTGGTAAGTACCAGAAAATGACGTGAGTTGACCCGCTCGATGATTAATTGTTAGTGCTAAGTATCTGGCTGACCATTATTTAGATGGATTACAGTTGCGGGAACAGCTGGAGAATTTCACCCCATTCCATAGCATATGAGTATTATGGCGGGCTAAGTAAATAATTCAATGAATATCGCTCTAGATGGCTAAAAAACAATTTTAGGCCAAGCTTGTCCTTGTTCATCTATATATACATCAACTGTAATTAGCCCTGCATAAGGAATATGGAAAACATTTAAATGTGTGGCTGATTGTTTTGGCATCTGACAAACAATAGCGAGAATTTGTTTAATCACCCCAGCATGGCTAATTACCAATGACTGTTCATGCTTAGATTCACACAATGATTGCAAAAACGTGTGCCACCATGCCTCTACCCGAGCGTAAAAGTCTGCCATAGATTCACCATTAGGTACGTTTACTTGCCAAGGGTGCTGCCAAAAATCACCGATATGAGGTTTACTCGTTTGCTGCCAAAGCTGTTGGTAATCTTGGCCATCCCAATCACCAAAATTAAACTCTTTCAGGGCATTATTATACTGTACATGCCATAAGTGTTGTTTTGCTAAATAATCAGCGTGGACTGAGCAACGCTTTAGCGGAGAGCTATATATGGCATTTAAATTTATGAGCTCAGCAGAAGCTTGGCGCATTTGTTTAAGACCAAGCTCTGATAAATCGACATCGATTTGCCCAGAAAGAATTCCAGGCGTAGCGATTTCGCCATGGCGAAGAAAGTAAACTCGTGAAGTAAATGCGTCCATAATGTTCCTCAGTATACCAATAGTGAACGTTAACGCGTTTTATATACTCTGTCGACTTATGCTAAGGCTGTTATGCTCAGAGAGTTAAGCTAAACGCATTAAACGAACATCAAAATGCAGCACTGCATTTGCGCCAATCTTGCCACCGTTACCTTTTTTACCCCAAGCAAGCTCTGGGGGGATCACAAATTCATAACGAGAGCCGATATTCATTAATAGCAACCCTTCTCTTAACCCTTCTATAGCTTCGGATAATGCGAAAACCTCAGGCATACCCGCTTTATAACTGTCGGCAATGACACTGCCATCTGCAAGCATAATACGTTGATTAATAACCACTGTATCGAACTCTGATACGCTCTCTCCTGCAACATCATCAATCACTTTATACATTAAACCCGACGGGCATAGATGCGTATCTGGATGCGATGAGAACTTAGCAATAAATGCTTCACTATTTTTACGATTTAAACCTGAAGAGCCTTTTGACTTGGTCGTTTTCTTACGAGACACAGCAAACCTTAATTGTATTACAAATATAAAACGCTTTATCGCATAACAAGGTAAGTGAAGCAAGTTTGTGAGAGTAAAGTTGCAAGTTAGAGAGGGGAAAGATACGAGTTAGAAAGAGTAAAGTTTGAGGATCTGGCGTAGGTTGGGTAGAGCGCAGCGAAACCCAACACAGAGCTATCAGCTTTCAGCCGTCAGCGTTCAGCCGCACGGTGGGGTTGTTTGGTGCTGCGTCTCCCTCTGCCGGAGGCTTTAGGCTTTAGGCTTTAGGTAAAGTGTGCTTGTAGGATTGGCTTTAGCCATGAATATGTTTGTTCTGGTCTGAATTCGACTGAAGTGCCTCCTACGGGGTTTTGTTGCTGAGGGTGACTCAGTTACATAACAACCCGGTAGATCAACTAACATCTATTATCTGACGTCTGATGTCTCCTGTCTATTCGGCACTGAAGTGCCTCCTACGGGGATGTTGCTGAGGGAGTCTCGGTACTAAACAACCACACAGTTCAACTGACATCTAACCTCTGATATCTCTGTATTTCAGCTGACGTCTGACGGCTGAAAGCTGATAGCTCAAACGCAAAAAAGCCCGACTCTTTCGAATCGGGCTTTCTCTAATTTGGAGCCTGGCGATGTCCTACTTTCACATGGCAAATGCCACACTATCATCGGCGCTGTTTCGTTTCACTACTGAGTTCGGCATGGGGTCAGGTGGGTCCAAAACGCTATTGTCACCAAGAAAATTCTTTTCAATTTTCTTATTATTTTTAATTTAAAGTCTTGCGACTGAATTTGGAGCCTGGCGATGTCCTACTTTCACATGGCAAATGCCACACTATCATCGGCGCTGTTTCGTTTCACTACTGAGTTCGGCATGGGGTCAGGTGGGTCCAAAACGCTATTGTCACCAAGCAAATTTGGTTTTAATTCGCTCATCTGAGCAAATTAATAAATTTGGAATTCTGATATCAAGTAAATGTCTACTTTAGTTTCTTAACTTCTGTCTGTTACGCTGTCATAAAACGCGTTTGGCGTTGTATGGTTAAGCCTCACGGGTAATTAGTACAGGTTAGCTTAATGGCTCACACCACTTCCACATCCTGCCTATCAACGTTGTAGTCTTCAACGGCCCTTCAGAGACTTTAAAAGTCTAGTGAGAACTCATCTCGAGGCCTGCTTCGCGCTTAGATGCTTTCAGCGCTTATCAGTTCCGAACGTAGCTACCGGGCAATGCCATTGGCATGACAACCCGAACACCAGCGGTTCGTTCACTCCGGTCCTCTCGTACTAGGAGCAACCCCTCTCAATTCTCAAACGCCCACGGCAGATAGGGACCGAACTGTCTCACGACGTTCTAAACCCAGCTCGCGTACCACTTTAAATGGCGAACAGCCATACCCTTGGGACCGACTTCAGCCCCAGGATGTGATGAGCCGACATCGAGGTGCCAAACACCGCCGTCGATATGAACTCTTGGGCGGTATCAGCCTGTTATCCCCGGAGTACCTTTTATCCGTTGAGCGATGGCCCTTCCATTCAGAACCACCGGATCACTATGACCTACTTTCGTACCTGCTCGACGTGTCTGTCTCGCAGTTAAGCTGGCTTCTACCATTACACTAACCGTACGATGTCCGACCGTACTTAGCCAACCTTCGTGCTCCTCCGTTACTCTTTGGGAGGAGACCGCCCCAGTCAAACTACCCACCAGGCACTGTCCGTAACCCCGATTAGGGGCCAACGTTAGAACATCAACACTACAAGGGTGGTATTTCAAGGACGGCTCCACAAAAACTAGCGTTTCTGCTTCAAAGCCTCCCACCTATCCTACACATGTAGGGTCAATGTTCAGTGCCAAGCTGTAGTAAAGGTTCACGGGGTCTTTCCGTCTAGCCGCGGGTACACAGCATCTTCACTGCGATTTCAATTTCACTGAGTCTCGGGTGGAGACAGCGTGGCCATGGTTACACCATTCGTGCAGGTCGGAACTTACCCGACAAGGAATTTCGCTACCTTAGGACCGTTATAGTTACGGCCGCCGTTTACCGGGGCTTCGATCAAGAGCTTCGTCCGAAAACTAACCCCATCAATTAACCTTCCGGCACCGGGCAGGTGTCACACCGTATACGTCATCTTGCGATTTTGCACAGTGCTGTGTTTTTAATAAACAGTCCCAGCCACCTGGTCACTGCGGCTCCCGTCCGCTTAGAGAGTAAATCTCATCACAGATAGGAGCGTACCTTCTCCCGAAGTTACGGTACAATTTTGCCTAGTTCCTTCACCCGAGTTCTCTCAAGCGCCTTAGTATTCTCTACCTGACCACCTGTGTCGGTTTGGGGTACGATTCGGTATAATCTGAAGCTTAGAGGCTTTTCCTGGAAGTATGGCATCAACAACTTCACCACCTTAGTGGCTCGTCTCGTATCTCAGTCTTAGCAACCCGGATTTTCCTAAGTCACCAACCTACATACTTTCACATGGACAACCAACGCCATGCTTGTTTAGCCTGCTCCGTCCCCCCATCGCAATTATACCAAGTACGGGAATATTAACCCGTTTCCCATCGACTACGCCTTTCGGCCTCGCCTTAGGGGTCGACTTACCCTACCCTGATTAACATGGGATAGGAACCCTTGGTCTTCCGGCGTGCGGGTTTTTCACCCGCATTATCGTTACTCATGTCAGCATTCGCACTTCTGATACCTCCAGCATACCTCCCGGTACACCTTCAACGGCTTACAGAACGCTCCCCTACCACTCAAACATAGTTTGAATCCGCAGCTTCGGTGCATAGTTTAGCCCCGTTACATCTTCCGCGCAGACCGACTCGACCAGTGAGCTATTACGCTTTCTTTAAAGGATGGCTGCTTCTAAGCCAACCTCCTGGCTGTCTGGGCCTTTCCACATCGTTTCCCACTTAACTATGACTTTGGGACCTTAGCTGGCGGTCTGGGTTGTTTCCCTCTTCACGACGGACGTTAGCACCCGCCGTGTGTCTCCCGGATAGTACTTTACGGTATTCGGAGTTTGCAAAGGGTTGGTAAGTCGGGATGACCCCCTAGCCTTAACAGTGCTCTACCCCCGTAAGTATTCGTCCGAGGCTCTACCTAAATAGATTTCGGGGAGAACCAGCTATCTCCCGGTTTGATTAGCCTTTCACTCCTAGCCACAGGTCATCCCCTAACTTTTCAACGTTAGTGGGTTCGGTCCTCCAGTTGATGTTACTCAACCTTCAACCTGCCCATGGCTAGATCACCGGGTTTCGGGTCTATACCTTGCAACTCAACGCCCAGTTAAGACTCGGTTTCCCTACGGCTACCCTATTCGGTTAACCTCGCTACAAAATATAAGTCGCTGACCCATTATACAAAAGGTACGCAGTCACCCTCGAAGGGCTCCTACTGCTTGTACGTACACGGTTTCAGGTTCTATTTCACTCCCCTCACAGGGGTTCTTTTCGCCTTTCCCTCACGGTACTGGTTCACTATCGGTCAGTTGGGAGTATTTAGCCTTAGATGATGGTCCACCTATATTCAGTCAAAGTTTCACGTGCTCCGACCTACTCGATTTCACTTAAGATGCATTTTCGTGTACGGGACTATCACCCTGTATCGTCAAACTTTCCAGAATGTTCCACTAACACATAATAAGCTTAAGGGCTGGTCCGGTTTCGCTCGCCGCTACTTCCGGAATCTCGGTTGATTTCTGTTCCTACGGGTACTTAGATGTTTCAGTTCTCCGCGTTCGCCTCTTACACCTATGTATTCAGTGTAAGATACCTGCAAGCAGGTGGGTTTCCCCATTCGGAAATCCTAGTCTCAAGCGCTTTTTACTAGCTTGACTAGGCTTATCGCAAGTTAATACGTCCTTCATCGCCTCCAACTGCCAAGGCATCCACCGTGTACGCTTAGTCACTTAACCATACAACCCAAACGGGTCTTTGTTAGTGACAGCTGTTAACTTCGCCAGAAGTTAATTCATCAAATAATGATGAGAATACTAAAGTAGATACCGATTAATCATTGCTGATTAACTGGCATATTTTTACTTTTGAAAACTCTTTATAGATACAAGTATCTATAAGAATTTTAATATCAGCTTTCCAAATTTTTAAAGAGCATATTAATTAGTTA
>NZ_PNCP01000318.1:0-285 GCF_005886115.1 Pseudoalteromonas sp. S4492 | reverse complement strand
AAATTTAACTCGCCTGGCTGGCTTGGCTGCAGTCTCCGCAGTATTTTCAGCTATTGTCTCAGGAGTAGGCTCACGAGGCACTGGCTGATCAATTACCTCTTCAATCTCAACCTCTTCCTGTCCATGGCTACTCTCACTCCGGCTTTCCTGGGACTGACGATGACGACGAATCACATCCTGAGCACTGGCTACAGAAATACGGTTCCTTCCTTCCAGAGGAATGTCCAAAGTCTCTCTCAAGAATCGAACAGCATTTAGTGCAGGCTCTGACTCTGATGACTGAAA
>NZ_PNCP01000317.1:0-306 GCF_005886115.1 Pseudoalteromonas sp. S4492 | reverse complement strand
TGCTTTGACAAACAGTTCTTCTATGCCTTTGTAGAGTTTTTTCTGATTTCCTTTTACTGCCAGAACATAGTCTGCTTCCTGCTCTATGCATTGTTGAGCCACCTTTTTCTGACAGCCCATAGCATCCAATGTGACAAGGCAGCCTTTCAGCTCTAAAGCTTTGAGCAGTTTAGGTACCGCTGTAATCTCATTGGATTTCTTGTCAACACGCTCCTGCCCAAGCACCAGCTCGGCACTCCAGGCGCTAACCATAAGCACAGGCTTCTTACCTTGAGATTTAGAGCCTCGCATGGCCTTTCCATCAAC
>NZ_PNCP01000316.1:0-267 GCF_005886115.1 Pseudoalteromonas sp. S4492 | reverse complement strand
CCTGAAACGCCATGGCCCCTTCATTGGCACTGGTGGTTCTGACCGGGCCAATCAAATTGGCAGAAGCCTCAGCCTGCCCCAGTCCATTGCGGTAAAAATCTTCGATGGCTTTGATACCCACATGAGGATCAGTACCAACCGGGTCTTCGACCACTGCATTTTCGTCGTATAAATTCAAAATACCGTCAATATCACCGGCATCAACCAGCTCAACGTATTTTTCAAGAACGGTCTTTATAACTTTGGTGTCTACCATTGTTTTTATTC
>NZ_PNCP01000315.1:0-466 GCF_005886115.1 Pseudoalteromonas sp. S4492 | reverse complement strand
CTGAAATCTATTGAAGAGCCGCACAAGCCTATGGAAGTTATAGCGCTGCATGAAAAAGCACGTCGTCTGTCTAATAATAAAGAGGTTAGAAGCTGTAACCCAAGTTTGGAAAATAGGGTATTCAAAGATACCAAAGAAAGGGTCATGGCGTTGATGGGGCATTTTGGCTCTTCACTAATTAATCATTAGGTAAACCCCCGGCTATGCCGGGGAGACTTGCATAGGTTATACCGAGGCTTCGGTAGCTAACCTCGATGGTTCCGCCAAGAACCAAGAGGTTTAACTTATGCCAGACTACAAAAGTCTGACCCAGACTCGATGGGATTGTAAGTACTACGTAGTGTTTATTCCCAAAAAGAGACAGAAGGTCATTTATGGCAGCTTGAGAAGGTTTCTAGGAACAATATTCCACGAACTTGCCAAGCGAAAAGAGTGCGAAATAGTAGAAGGGCACTTGATGCGAGGT
>NZ_PNCP01000314.1:0-315 GCF_005886115.1 Pseudoalteromonas sp. S4492 | reverse complement strand
ATCTAAGCTATTTCCATCAATATCTGGAGGCGTAAGATATAGTTGATCTTCAGTTACTCCATACTGTGGGGCTAGCCTTAAAATTTCATCACAAATTTCTTGATATTGCTTTAAACCACCCCCTAAGTGATGTAATCGGCTGAATGTTAAAGCCAGAAGGAGTGTCATATCCATTTCCGTCAATAGTGGGACTGGACTGATCAGGTGTCTGGCCTCCATATATGAGAGATAGGATTCATATACTGCGGAACAAGCTTCTTCGTTCTTGCTTTGATTGAGAAGAATTGACGAAAGATTCATTAGCACATGAGCTTT
>NZ_PNCP01000313.1:0-248 GCF_005886115.1 Pseudoalteromonas sp. S4492 | reverse complement strand
AGGGCGACAAGCTGCTTTCTTATATCAGAACCTGATATTGGTTCGACATCACAGCATAGGCACACACTTCAATAGAAAAGGGCAAATTTGATCGCCGTAAAGGGTTGATTCACCTACAGTTTCAGGAAACCTTCAGTTCATCACCCCTCCGACACAGATCCGTACGTGCACTGCTAATGCATACGGCTCCTACCGTCAATCAGACACACAGTCGCTGATTTGGATATGGGTGTGTAAGCATGCTGCTC
>NZ_PNCP01000312.1:0-215 GCF_005886115.1 Pseudoalteromonas sp. S4492 | reverse complement strand
CTTGGCTGTATACTGAGCGTGCTGGCCACTGATCTGTGGGAAGCCTGCCAGCGAGTTACCCTTACCTGTTGGAGAGTGACAAGCACCACAGGCAGGAATACCTTTCTTCTGATCACCAAAACGGTACAGCTGTTCACCCAGCTCAACCTGTTTAGGATCAGCTACCCCCTGTGGCGCAGGCTGGCTGGCATAGAAAGCAGAAATATCTTCGATAT
>NZ_PNCP01000311.1:0-349 GCF_005886115.1 Pseudoalteromonas sp. S4492 | reverse complement strand
AAGTGGCGGCGATTCATGATCACGTGCTCAAGGGTGGCAAGTTCCGTCAGGTCGCGGTCAATTCGCGCATGATGGGCGAGGCTCTGATGGCGCGCTACGGTATCGCGCCTGAGCGGATCGAGATCAGCTACCCGGGCTATGATCCGGAGCAATTCACGGTCGAGCGTGCGCGCGCAGGGCGCACCGTCCAGCGTGAGGCATTGGGTGTGGCCGAGGACGAGCTGCTGGTCGGTCTGGTGTCATCCGGCAACTTCACCAAGCGTAAGGTGGCCGGGTTCGTGTCGATGGCGGCGCTGATGGAGCAGGCCTCACCTGGCCGCTATCGCGTCCTGGTGGTAGGCAAGGATGA
>NZ_PNCP01000310.1:0-293 GCF_005886115.1 Pseudoalteromonas sp. S4492 | reverse complement strand
GATTGATACAGACATTCGCTGTCGTCTGAATAGGTTGAACGATCAAAATCGGAGGCTTGCAGAGGCGCGTTATGAATCAATACAAGGGCGGTGGCGATTAAGTATTGAAAGAATAAATTGAAAAAGTCTTTGCAACGCTTTGATTGACTCATAACGATTGACTCACAACGTGCTTTCCCTGAGGGTTCGAATTGAATCAGTGCTTAAAAGTAGTCTGAAAACATTGGATGAGCAATACGGACTACTGAGACAAACCTTATGAGTTTCTGAGCAGAGTAGGCTTAGATCTGGCA
>NZ_PNCP01000309.1:0-230 GCF_005886115.1 Pseudoalteromonas sp. S4492 | reverse complement strand
AACTTGCCAGTCAGCGAACGGTAATCCTGGAGCAGGATCGTGACAGGCAACCCTTTACACCTCTCCTGCGCCAACTGCTGTTGCTCTTTTGATATGGTAAGCCCGGTCACTTCTACGCCATAGTTCTCTGCAGCGTATCGAGCCAGTCCACCCCACCCACAGCCAATATCCAGCAGGGTTTGTCCGGGCTCCAACTGTAACTTGCGACAAATCAGATCCAGCTTGTTTTC
>NZ_PNCP01000031.1:0-8523 GCF_005886115.1 Pseudoalteromonas sp. S4492 | reverse complement strand
TTCCCCTAGCAACTTTCCCCTCGTAACTTTCCCCTTCCACCTCCCCAAACACGCCACTTATCGTATCTACTCGAATTGTTTATTAAAAACGCTACACTGGGTGCGTAAATTTAAAAACAACGAGAAAGATGAATGAAAGCGCAATTATCACTTTTGAGCTTAGCCTTGGTGACAAGCCTTGGTAGTGCACAGGTTGGTGCGAAAGAAGCTCTGCAATTTAAAGACGTGTTTGATTTTAAATACGCAAAAGGCACCCAACTTTCTGAAGATGGCCAAATTCTTAGCTTTAGTGCCGACCCTTATCGCGGTAATGCACAAGGTCAGGTTTATACATTAAACAATAACACCCTGCTTGCCAGCGTTGAGCGCGGTACTCGCCCTACTATTAATAAAGCAGCAAACTGGGTGGCTTTTACTCAAGTTCCAACCCTACTTGAAAAAGAAACCACCAAGAAAAAAGACGAGCTAAAAAACAACCTTGTTTTAGTAAATACTAACAATGGTGAGCAACAAACCTTTAACGATGTAAAAGACTATGCATTATCGGATGATGGTGTATGGCTTGCTTACCGACTCGATAAGAAAGCAGAAAAAGCAGATAAAAAAGACAGCGAAGAAAAAGACGAAAACAGCAGCGAAATCAAGCCAGACAAAAAAGATAAAAGCTTTGATTTAGTGCTTGTTAACCTTCAAGACAAAACCACTCACACCCTAAACAATGTATTCAGCTATGCGATTAGCAGCACCGGTGAGCAGATATTAGCAAGCCAAAGCTACAGTAATGGTGCCGACAACCAAGTTGTATTAGTTGCGCTTAATAATGACTTTGCAACGAGTGTACTGATTGATGAGCCGGGCGTTGTGGCAAACAAAATTGCTTGGCAGCCAAACAGCAATACCGCAGCGCTGTTAATTGGTAATTACGTGAATGATGATACACGCCGTCGTGATCACAGCTTACAGCTTTTACAAAACGGGGCGCTTTCAACCATTCACTCTGCAGATAGCAGCTGGACTATTGGCAAAACAGCATCGCTAAAATGGTCTGAAGATGGTGCTCGTTTATACTTTGAAAACCACCCTAAACTCGCTGCAAAAGTTGCCGCAAAAGAATACAAAGATGAAGCTTCTTTATATGATTTCGATACCATTCGCGACCAAAAGGGCCTCAACGTTTGGCACAATAAAGACGCTGAAATTAAGCCTCGCGAAGAGCAGCAATGGAACAGCACAAATAAGCTTCGTCACTACCAAGCGGTATATCATGTAAACGGTCAGCACGTTGTGCAGTTAAGCACGCCAAACATGCCTGAGGTTTCGCTTAATACTCATCGCGAAGCGCTATTAGGTTATTCAGATCTTCCATACCTAGAGCGTGTTATGTATGGCGGTTTCTACGCAGATTACTTCAGTGTTGATGTTAAAACCGGTAAACAAACCGCTATCGTCAGCGACTACCCGTTTAGACCAAGCCTTGCGCCAAATGGTCAATTTGCGGCATTTTTCCAAGACAGCCAAGTGCAACTTAAAGATTTAGGTAACAATAAGGTTTCGACCTTATCTAAAGCAATTAACGCTATTTTTGCTGATGATAAACATGACTACCCGTCACCTCAGCCGGGTTATGGTTTTGCAGGCTGGTTAAACGACAGCAGCCAAGTGCTGGTTTACAGTAAATTTGATATTTGGGCTTTTGATGTCGCAACACAAAAGGCAACACGCCTAACTCAAGGTAAAGAAAGCAATACCCAATATCGTGTTATTAAACTAGATAAAGACCAAGTGGGCTTTGCCAAAGACGAAACATTATTACTAAGCGCAACTAACCTGCAAGATAAACAAACTGAAATTGCAAAACTCGACTTATCAAGCAATAAAGTAAGTAAAGTACTTTCGGGTAAAAAGCGCTATGATGTAGTGAAAAAGGCGAAAAATGCCGACAAATATCTCTTTACTGCACAAACATATCAGCAATTCCCTGATTACTACCAAACTGACTTTAGCTTCAAAAAGCCACAGCGTGTTACCAACCTAAACCCACAAATTAGCAACTTTGCATGGGGCGAAAAACCTGAGCTTATTAGCTACAAAGGGTTTGATGGTGAAGATTTACAAGGCGTATTAATTAAGCCTGCGGGCTACAAAAAAGGCGATAAGGTGCCAGTGGTTGTGTACTTCTACCGCTATATGAGCCAACGCATGTATGACTTCCCGAAAATGGAATTAAATCATCGCCCTAACTTCCCGATGTTTACTTCAAATGGTTATGCGATTTTCTTACCTGATATCCGTTTTGAAATTGGCCATCCGGGTAAATCGTCAACCCAAACGATGATCAACGCCACTCAAAAGTTGATTGATTTAGGCATTGCTGATCCAAATAAAATTGGTTTACAAGGTCACTCATGGGCAGGCTACCAAAGTGCCTTTATGATCACCCAAACAGATATGTTTAAGGCGGTTGTATCGGGTGCGCCAGTATCTAACATGACCAGTGCATACAGCGGTATTCGCTTAAAATCAGGTCTTGCGCGTCAGTTCCAATACGAAACAGGGCAAAGCCGCATTGGTAAAACGTTATTCGAAGCGCCAGAGCTATACATCGAAAACTCACCAGTGTTCTTCGCCGATAAAGTGAATACCCCAATTCTGATTATGTTTGGCGACAAAGATGATGCTGTACCATGGCACGAAGGTGTTCAATACTACCTAGCGCTTCGTCGTGCGGGTAAAGATGCCACCTTCTTACAATACGAAGGTGAACCACATCACCTGAAGAAATTCCCTAACCAAGTGGATTTCTCAGTACGCATGATGGAATATTTTGATCATTACTTAAAAGGCAAACCAGCCGCTGAGTGGATCAAAAACGGTGTACCCTTTATTGAAGAATAAGCAATAAGCTAAATTTAAGCTTACTGCACACCTCCCCCAGAGCCAGCATTTTTGCTGGCTTTGTTCTATAAAATCAATCACACCATCTATTTTTTCGATTTTATCAATCGATTTAAACCCCAGTTTGTAAGTGGAAAGTTAACCAGAACATAACTATATTTCACCCAACTTCTAACTGGAGACAACACAATGTTTAAGAAATCAACTTCAGCTTTGTCTAAAGTAGCTGTTGCGGTATCACTGTTGGTGGCAACAGGCGTACAAGCTACAAACGACATCAAATCAAACCAATTCTGGTGGCCAGAGCAATTAGATCTTAGCCAACTTCGTGCCCATGGCGCAGAGTCTGATCCTATGGGTCCTTACTTTGATTACAAAAAAGAATTCTTAAAGTTAGACCTAAATGCAGTGAAAGCTGATATTGAGAAAGTATTAACTGATTCTCAAGATTGGTGGCCTGCTGACTACGGTCACTATGGTCCGTTCTTCATCCGTATGGCGTGGCACGCATCAGGTACGTACCGTACTTTTGATGGTCGTGGTGGCGCAGGCGGTGGTCAACAACGTTTCGACCCATTAAACAGCTGGCCTGATAACGCGAACCTTGATAAGGCGCGTCGTTTACTTTGGCCTGTAAAACAAAAATACGGTCGCAGCATTTCTTGGGCTGACTTAATGGCGTTAACAGGTAACGTTGCGCTTGAATCAATGGGCTTCAATACCTTCGGTTATGCCGGTGGTCGTGAAGACGATTGGGAACCAGATTACGTATACTGGGGTCCTGAAGGCAAAATGTTAACTGACGAACGTCGTGACAAAAAAGGCAAACTTAAAGGCCCATTAGCGGCAGTTGAGATGGGCTTGATTTATGTAAACCCAGAAGGCCCGCACGGTAACCCTGATCCACTTCTAGCAGCAGAAGACATTCGTTTATCATTCGGCCGCATGGCAATGAACGATGAAGAAATCGTTGCGCTAATCGCCGGTGGTCACAGCTTTGGTAAAGCACACGGTGCGAAAAAAGCAACGTGTTTAGACAAAGAGCCAGCAGCTGCAGGTATCGAAGAGCAAGGCTTAGGTTGGAAAAACAAATGTGGTAAAGGTCACTCAGAAGATACCATCACATCAGGTCTTGAAGGTGCATGGACAGTGACACCAACACGTTGGTCAATCAACTACCTACAAAACTTATTCAGCTTTGAGTGGGTTAAAACTAAGAGCCCTGCAGGTGCGACTCAGTGGATCCCTGAAAATGGACAAGCGTCTAATCTAGTGCCAGATGCACACATTAAAGGTAAGCGTCATGCGCCTATCATGTTCACAACTGATATCGCGTTAAAAGCAGATCCTGAGTTCCGTAAGATTTCAGAGCGTTTCTTAAACGACCCGAAAGAGTTCGAACTGGCATTTGCTAAAGCATGGTTCAAACTAAACCACCGTGATATGGGCCCACGTGCTCGTTACCTAGGTGACTTAGTGCCAGAAGAAGTATTAATTTGGCAAGACTACATCCCTGCGGTTGACCACAAACTAGTAGACAGCAAAGATATCGCGTCACTTAAAGCTAGCATCTTAGATTCAGGTTTATCTGTATCTGAACTAGTGCGTGTAGCTTGGGCATCAGCAGCAAGCTACCGCGACACAGATATGCGTGGTGGTGCAAACGGTGCACGTATTCGTTTTGCTCCGCAAAAAGATTGGCCAGTAAACAACCCGAAAGAAGTGGCTAAAGTACTGAGCAAACTTGAGAAAATCCAAACTAAGTTCAACAAAAAAGCATCTGGTGGTAAAGAAATTTCACTAGCAGATATGATTGTTCTTGGTGGTGCGGCTGCAATCGAAAAAGCAGCAAGCGACGCGGGTTTCTCTATCTCAGTACCATTTAAGCCAGGTCGTATGGACGCGTCATTAGAAATGACAGACGTTGAGTCATTCGAAGTACTTGAGCCAACAGCAGATGCGTTCCGTAACTACTACAGCTCAGCATGGAAATCACCGGCTGAAATGTTAGTTGAACGTGCTGATTTACTAAGCTTATCAGTACCAGAAATGACTGCACTACTAGGTGGTATGCGTGCCCTTAACGCGAATACTGACCAAACTAAACACGGTGTATTCACGAAGAAACCTGGCACATTAAGCAACGACTTCTTCGTTAACCTATTAGATATGTCAACGAAGTGGTCTAAGTCTTCTGAGGAAGGTGTTTACGAAGGCCGTGACCGTAAGTCAGGCAAACTTAAGTGGACAGCAACACCAGTAGATTTAATCTTCGGTTCAAACTCAGAGCTACGTTCAATTGCTGAAGTGTATGCCTCTGACGATGCTAAACAGAAGTTCGTTGATGACTTCGTAGCAGCGTGGACTAAAGTAATGACGCTAGATCGTTTCGACCTACGTTAACCCATATTTTCGCAACCAACAAAGCCGCTAAGTTAGCGGCTTTTTTTATTTTCGTTGATAATTTACTCGACAAGGCAGCGGTTTACGTTAAAAATAAAACTTTATTATTATATTTATTTGGACACAGGCATTAGGGATGATTGCGCGCTTTTTACTGCTTTTTGTTATCTACTCATTATGCCTAAGCATGACGACCCAAAGCCGTGCAGATAACTCCCCTATTGTTAATATCGATCAACGTAGCGTTGACCTCACTCAATTTGCTATGAGCTATTTTATTGATAGCACAGGCGCCATGTCTCTTTCGCAAGTTCAGCAGCAAAATTTTACCAACAGTCAAAACGAGCTTACTTTGGGCACTAACGCTAAAACTACGTGGTCAAAAATAGTTATAAAAAATAGCTACAGCGATACCCTACGCTTATTTGTACATAACCCTGATGCCTATCATTTAGAAGAAGTCAGCTTTTACGAAACACAATCAGCACAACTGATAAACCAATCGGTTATCCAACTTGATAAAACAGGCCCTAAAGCCAATATGTTTGGTGGCAGTGCCGTGTTTTCGTTTTATATTGCTCCTAACCAGCAAAAAACAATTTACGTAAAAAGCGTCACTTTTTCTCATCAGTGGTTTGCACTAACGATTTATGATGAAGAGCATTCAAAGCGAGCCCTTGTCGGGAATGGTAATTACATTGCGCTGCTTGTCGGGATGATGTTAGCGCTGATGATTTATAACTTCTTCTTGTATTTATCGGCCCGTAAAATCGAGAACATTGTTTACGCCCTGTATCTTATCTCTGGCACGGTGTGGGTGGCGCTGTCTTATGGTGTTGCTGCTAACTTCTTTGGTATTTTTAGTGCTGAGCTATTACAGCTCAATTCTAACTTACTGAGCATGCCAAGCTTTTTAGTAATTTTTGTAATGCTCATTTTCGAAACCAAAAAGCATTACCCTAAAGAGCATATCGCGCTGTCGATTATTTTGTTCTTACTGGTTGCTGATTTTATCTATAGCTTGTTCGATATTGTGGGGGCATTAAAACCTGCCAGTAGCTTGGCAGCTTTAATGATGACGGTGACATTTGGAGTATCTATTTCGCTGTGGCGAAAAGGTAACACACTGGCAAAATACTTTTTGCTCGGCCACTCTATGTTCGTTATTTTCAATATGCTGGCGGTGCTTTATTACAAGGGGATCAGCGACGCAAACGTGATAAATAGCCACGGCGTTGGCATAGGTATTTTGCTCGAAGCCTTAATGATGGCGTTTATTCTTTCTTATCGAATTAAGAGCCTCGAAAAAATTAAAGCACAGCAAACTGAGCTCAATCGCTTGGTCGATACAGATCCTATGACAGGCCTTTATAACCGCCGTTACTTTGACAGAAAAAGTGAGGAATTGATTGCCGCTATGGCAAGTAATCAGCAAGAGTTAACCCTCCTAATTGCTGATCTCGACCACTTCAAAAACATCAACGACACATATGGTCACGATGTTGGCGATAAAGTCATTATCGCATTTGCCAACATACTCACCTCAGAGCAAGGCCTTGCTGATATAGCCTGCCGTTACGGCGGCGAAGAGTTTGTGTTATTACTCAATTGTAACCTACTTGATGCCAAGCAAGTTGCCGAGCGAATTCGCCAAAAAGCTCAAGAAACCTACATCACCATTGATGAAGTACAAACCGTGCAATTTACCGTGAGTATTGGTGTACACAGCGTAGCTCATGCTTCAACAACCGTGAAAGAAACCCTCACCATTGCCGACAAAGCATTGTATAAAGCGAAAAGTAACGGCCGTAATTGTGTTGAAGTGGCTGCTTGAGGGGAAAGTTTCAAGTTTCAGAGCAACATAAGGCGTTAAAACCATTAGCTGAAATGAATGATGGTTGTTCCGGGTTGCTTTTTAGCTTGGTACATAGCCGCATCCGCTTCTTCAATTAGCTGGTTTGCTGCATACACACCATCGCCGAGAAAATGCGCTGTCACACCAATACTTGCTGTGACTTCAATTGACTTACCTTTACAACTAAAAGGGGCTGAAAATTGATCCGCAATTTTATGTGCCAAGCGATTCAGAATCGTCGTGTTAGTTACGCCTGAAATAGTCACTAAAAACTCATCTCCCCCCATTCTTATCACATAATCGGTACTTCTGACGGCAGCTTTAAGTTGCTTTGCAACCCATACCAAAACTTCATCGCCTAGTGCATGACCATGCTGATCGTTGATTTGTTTAAAATCATCTAAGTCGATATAAATAAAGCCCATTCCCTCAGCCACATCACCATTTTCACTAAATACATCATTTAATAATTGCTCTAGATAACGACGGTTCGGTAATTGAGTAAGCGGGTCAAGATTCGCAAGCTCAATCAAAGCCTGCTCTTTATTTTTTCGAGCTGAAATGTCACGCACAATCGCAAGAAGATAGCTTTTCCCTTGATGGTCAATATGACACACACTCACTTCTGTAGGAAAAACCTGACCATCTTTTTGTTTTAAGCACGACTCAAAAATAGTGGTTTCTTGAGCTTTTATACGCTCCACCCTTTCTTGCCATTTAGCCTTGGTATCGTAGTCAGGGTTAATGTCTGGAATGGTTAGTTTTAAAAGCTCCTCCTTTTCATAACCTAAGCACCTAAAAGCAAATTGATTACAATTAAGGATTTGACCAAACTGAGGGTTTGCAACAAAGATGGCATCATTCGATTTATCAACCAAATGGGTCAGCAAAATATCCGCGGCCGCCTCTTTATTGACTGTTGTTAAGTCAATAATTTGCGAAATATAACGCACAACATTACCGTCAGTATCCATCTCGGCAACAATATTCAGCTGACAATAAATAGCATGACCCAACTTATGCATGTAACGCTTTTCGATTTGTAAGGGCTGCTCAGGAAACTGATTAAGCTTGGCACGAATAGCTTTATTTAACTCTCTGTCATCAGCATGAGTTATAACAACATCATCGGCGTACACTTCATCGCCTTCGTAACCTAATAGTTGTTTTAGTGCCGGGTTTGCATATTCGAGTTTACCGCTAGGCGAGGAAACAATGACAGGGATAGGTGTAATTTCTATTAACCGATAAATAGGATTAACAAACATCTGTACGTCATTAAGTTTCATGGGCAACCCGAGTCCAATACATTATTACTACTCAGTAAAATGAAATAATAGACTATAAATTAGCTATCAGCTATCAGCTAT
>NZ_PNCP01000308.1:0-230 GCF_005886115.1 Pseudoalteromonas sp. S4492 | reverse complement strand
AACGTCGAATTTGCCCTTCAGAGTAATGCCTTTAAAAAACTCCCGCTCTACCTTCTTGAGATCGCCACCGTTCCAGTAGTAATACATTCCGGTTTGAACCAGATCATTGATCTGTTTCTGCTCCTCATAAGAAGGTGCAGTGTTGGCCTGTTCAGTCAGAGAAGTACAACCAACCAATGCAGTAGAGAGAGCCATTCCCAGAACGAGGGGCTTCAGGAGTGAACGCATTC
>NZ_PNCP01000307.1:0-387 GCF_005886115.1 Pseudoalteromonas sp. S4492 | reverse complement strand
AAGTGCATATTTGTGGTTTGGTCTGTGAAACCCTGGAGATTGAGCAGCACGGTAAATTGTTACCCATTAGTTCTGCTCACTGAGAGAAGTGTAATATGGCTTTTTACAAGGCTGAAAGAAAAGCACTCTTTCTTTTAACGCCCTTTATTCTTGCCTTTTTTCTCTTCCAGGTGCTGCCTCTAATCTGGGTACTGGTGGACAGTTTCAAAAGTAACCTGGGTGAAGAGTGGGGGCTGGGTAATTATCTGTATATCCTGGAAAGTCGGTATTTCCGGCAGGCGATATACAACAGTCTGAAGATCAGTCTCTACTCCAGTATTGCAGGGATGTTGCTGACTTTGCCCTGTGCCTGGTCACTGCACCGACTTTCCGGTCGTCTCAAGGAAG
>NZ_PNCP01000306.1:0-375 GCF_005886115.1 Pseudoalteromonas sp. S4492 | reverse complement strand
ACCGACCAGCATGCCTTCATAGACTTCGGTACCGTGACCGATGATCAGCTTGCCACGTTCCTGCAGGGTGTACAGGGCGTAGGACAGCGCCTTGCCCGGCACCATGGAGATCATGACGCCGTTGCGACGCTCGACGCCTGCGCCTTCCTTCAGATCACCGTAGTGATCGAAGCGGCTGGTCAGGATGCCGGTACCGGAGGTCAGGGTCAGGAACTGACCACGGAAGCCGATCAGACCGCGAGACGGGATGATGAAGTCCAGACGCACATGACCCTTGCCATCCGGGTTCATGTTGGTCAGCTCGCCCTTGCGGTAGCCCAGCTCTTCCATGATGGAGCCCTGGTGCTGCTCTTCACAGTCGATGATGACTTCTTC
>NZ_PNCP01000305.1:0-382 GCF_005886115.1 Pseudoalteromonas sp. S4492 | reverse complement strand
TACTTTGGGGGAGTGTTATGCTGGATTCTTTCGAATCAAGTCACCTGCAGGCATTGGAAAACCATTATGAAAAAGGTCAGATTGCCTGCCCTGTGGAAGTAGCGTTAAATATTATTGGCGGGAAGTGGAAGGGGGTCATTCTCTATAAGCTCAGAGTGGGAACTTTGAGGTTCAGTGAACTTAAGCGTCAAATGCCCAGAGTGACTCAGAGAATGCTGACGCTCCAGTTGAGAAGTCTTGAAGAAGACGGGCTGGTTGATAGAACGATCTACCCTGAAGTGCCTCCGAGAGTTGAATACAACCTGACTGAGTTGGGGCAGAGCCTGTCTCCGGTCATAGATCAGCTAATGGTCTGGGGTATCCATTACCAGCAGGCTCGGGG
>NZ_PNCP01000304.1:0-303 GCF_005886115.1 Pseudoalteromonas sp. S4492 | reverse complement strand
AAGAGCCCAATACGGGGATGAGCTTTACGAAGCTCTGAAATCCGGTAGGACCATTGACCCTTTCACTGACCGTGAAGCACAGATCAGCATAGAAGATGCTTATCATATCTCGCTGCACATGGTGGAACGCCGGGTAGCCAATGGTGACAGAATTGTCGGTAAAAAAATTGGTGTAACGTCCAAAGCCGTTCAGGAAATGCTGAATGTGCATCAGCCTGACTTTGGTTTCATCACCCGTGAAATGTGGTTCGACAATGCTGAAACCATTTCTATTTCAAACAACAAGCTGATTCAGCCCCGGGC
>NZ_PNCP01000303.1:0-385 GCF_005886115.1 Pseudoalteromonas sp. S4492 | reverse complement strand
CAACGTCGATGCGTATATAGCGGACAATCAGTTTCGCCAGCGTGATCCCAACTTCGATCAGTCCGGGCGTTATAAAATTCAGCATAAGAAGGAACGGGCCGCACTGGCGAAGAAACGGGGTCAACCTGTGTCGTCTGGACGGTTTACCCTGAAAGACTTCGCCTTCGATAAACAGACAGAAACCTGCACGTGCCCGGCAGGCAAACCCATGTGGCTGAGCAGCACAAAAGCCATGATTGGTGGCAAGCCAGGCTATCAGTTCTGCGGTTATCTTGAGAACTGTCGCGCCTGTCCACTGAAAGCCCAATGCCTGCGCAAACCCGGTCAAAAGTCAGCGCGTTCCGTGGTGTTCAGTTACAAGCCGGAAGGCTGCGAAAAGCCCGAT
>NZ_PNCP01000302.1:0-238 GCF_005886115.1 Pseudoalteromonas sp. S4492 | reverse complement strand
GCGGGTTTAACCTGTTGCTGGTCGTCAGTGTTTGTCTCGTAGTTCTTCTTCGCTACTGGTTTAACTCCGGTTCCATTGCCCTTCAGGAACTGGCGATGTATTTCCATACTCTTATTTTTCTTGGAGCCAGTAGCTACACACTCAAGCAGGGTGGCCATGTCAGGGTAGACGTTCTGTACAATCGCATGAGTGTCAGGCAACGAGCATGGGTGAATTGCCTGGGAACCCTGTTCCTGCT
>NZ_PNCP01000301.1:0-415 GCF_005886115.1 Pseudoalteromonas sp. S4492 | reverse complement strand
TTTACTGTCAGCGGTTCCTATCCCTGATCCTGAGCTGGAAAAAGCCAAGGAAATCGAACTGCTGGAAGGCGATTTGCCATCCCCTATCAATCCACCCAGTGGTTGTGTTTTCAGAACTCGCTGCCCGGTTGCAGAGCCCAGCTGTGCCGAGAACCGTCCCAGGCTTATGGATGTAGGTAACCAGCATTTTGCGGCCTGCCCCAAAGCCTGATTGTCGGCTCACCTGTCGGTTGACAGGTGAGCCTCCTCCAGATCCATTATCCCTCATCCGTATCCCCTGATTTCTAACTGCAAGTTCAATGAACTTTCCAGACGATCAGAACTCAAAAACTGCGAAGCTGACATCCACTGCTGAAGGATGCTGATTAATTCTTCTTCAGGGGTTGTCATCTGGGCATTTCGAGGGTTTAATTCG
>NZ_PNCP01000300.1:0-522 GCF_005886115.1 Pseudoalteromonas sp. S4492 | reverse complement strand
AGAGTTCTTCTGCCTGATCCTGTTCAATCACCTCAAGAAAGCGATGCCTCCAACGAAAAGACGTGTTTAGCGGGATATTGCAACGCCTGGCTGCTGGCCTCAGCGTCATGGCGTGAGTCATACCGTCCAGATAATCAGCGCATTTCTCAGGGTGTCTGAGTCGGGCAAGCGGTGTGCCACTGAAGGCATTGAAAGTCTTCTCACAATGTTTACAGCGATAACGCTGTCGGCCATTGCGAATTCCCCAGCGGCCGATCTCAAGACTTTGGCAGTGCAGGAGTGGGGCTGCTCTGCGAAGCAGTCTTCAATGGTTTGTTCAAGCTCACGGGAACGGTTGTACTTGCCGTCCTCAAGCAAAAGGCGGTGCAAGGTGTTTTTCTGTTGTCGAGTTAATGAATTAGAGGCATTAATAAACTGTTTGAAGAGTGGATATTTCATAACCAGCTCCTCTGGAAGTAAAAGACTATGAGATTATAGTTCATGTAACCATTAAAGGTAACTTAGCCTTTATCCAGCCTTGCT
>NZ_PNCP01000299.1:0-332 GCF_005886115.1 Pseudoalteromonas sp. S4492 | reverse complement strand
CCTGTCTGATGGTTTTTTATCGTCTTCAGATTCTTGACGCAGCTGTACCAGGAGTCACCGGTTACAAACGCAGGTTTCAACCCCCAAGTCAGCACTTCAATCAACATTTCACGAAAATAGTCGTTCTTGCTCTTACCTTCAGACTTATCGCATATTCTGAAATTTACGGGCATATGACGACCAGTGGGGTCGGTGTAATAGAGAGTAACGAGGTTGATTCCCTTCACTACCCGATGGTGTTTTCCTGACCAAAAGTGGCTAACCAAAGCCACAGAGTTGCTATAGGGTTTATCGAGAACACTGTCATCAACACTCAGGGTGCCACCAACAGG
>NZ_PNCP01000030.1:0-23961 GCF_005886115.1 Pseudoalteromonas sp. S4492 | reverse complement strand
TTTCGTAATATTAAAATATTATTATTTTTTATTTTATTTTTTATTTTTTTGCTTTTAGCTTTTAGCTATTAGATAGGATATATTTTTTTGGAGCTAGGAGCTAGGAGCTAGGAGCTAGGAGCGAGGAGCTAGGAGCGAGGAGCTAAAAGATGCTAGTGGCTGGGGTGCCACTAGCAAGGGGTTAGTTATAAAAATTTACGAGAGTAGTAATAAACTGTTCAACTTGTTGTTGTTCTAGTTCGTTTATACCTGCAGCTGCTGCGCGGCCGCCGCCGGTGGCAAATTGGCTGCATACATCAACAGCGCCTTGTTTATTATTAAGTGGTGCTCTTACACTTACGGTATAACTTCCTTTGTTATTATAAGTAAGTACTGCATGGGCTTTGTTTGGCGCTTGGTTTGCAAGGTCGTTGCCTAATACACCACTTACACGGCGTGCCCACGGAGCGTCATCAAGTAAAATAACCTTTGCGGTATCGCAATTATGTAAAACCTTAGCGTCAGCTGCTTTTTGCATATCGGCTTTGTAAGCTTTTTCTAATACGTAATAAACCGACTCACTGTCGTTAATGGCATCAAGAGGTGACTTATATTTTAGTAGTTCATTAAATAAGTCTTCTGGTGCAAAGTGTAAATCAGCTACCTCACTGCCATAGCCGTTATAGTTAATATAAGTACCAAATGCTTTAAGTTGTGACTTTTCGAGCTCTGATAAGCCTAGTTTATCGGCTTCGCTATCGGCTTTTGCAAATAAATTATCGCCATAAGCAGCTGTGATTGCCCATAAGTGATATTGCTTATCGATAAGGTTGCTCACTATTAAGCTAGTACACATGTTTGCATCTAAATCGATATGAGCAAAGAGGTTTGCATGGTTTGGAATATCACCCGCTTTATGATGATCTACATACATAACACGTGCACCTACGCATAGGGCGTCGTGCAACTCCGCCATGTTTTTTTCCATTGAAATATCGAGTACACGTATATTATCACCGGCTTTTGGGGTGATTTTTTTCAATAGTTGAATATCACGTTTAACACCAGTTACTTTCACGCTCTCTGTTGGGTTAACGAGCTGTAACTGTAAGAGTGCGATGATGCCATCGGCATCACCGTTAAAAATATCGTAGTTCATAAAATCTCAAAAAAAATAGAAGTTAGAGATTAGAGGTCAGATTATAGATGTTAGACGTCAGAGGTTAGATATCAGATTTTAGACGTCAGATATCAGAAAAAAGATATCAGAGGTCAGAAGACAGATACCAGATTTTAGACGTCAGGTTTCTGGCTCTAGATTTCTATAATCCCTGCTTCGCGTAAATAACCAATAATTTGCTCAACGCTTTGCTCAATGCTTTGCTGTGCTGTTTTTACGTGAATCTCTGGTTGCTCTGGCACATCAAACGCAGAGCTAATACCTGTAAAGTTAGGTATTTCGCCAGCTCGGGCTTTTTTGTATAAACCTTTAGGGTCACGGCTTTCACAAACCTCTAATGGTGTATCAATAAATACCTCAATAAACTCACCCTGGTTCATGATGCTGCGAGCGCGAGCGCGGTCTTCTTTAAACGGTGAAATAAACGCTGTTGATACAATTAAACCCGCATCAACAAACAGCTTAGCTACTTCACTAATACGGCGAATATTTTCAATACGGTCTTCGTCGCTAAAAGTAAGGCCCTTATTTAAGCCCATGCGTACATTGTCGCCATCAAGCAGATAAGTATGGCAACCTAATTCGAATAGTTTAGCCTCAACCGCGTTCGCAATAGTCGACTTACCAGAGCCACTTAGTCCCGTATACCAAAGTAATACCGGCTTATGCCCTTTATGTTGTTCTTTTTCAGCACGCGAAACAGTTTGATCGTGCCATACAATGTTCTCGGTCATGGTACCTCTTGGGTTTGGGTTCAGATTTCAGATTTCAGATTTCAGATTTCAGATTTCAGATTTCAGATTTCAGATTTCAGATTTCAGATTTCAGAGTCAAAACGATTCTTTAAACTTGTCAGCATAGCAGCTAACTCTTTTGACTCTGCAATCCAGCTTAAAGCAACTTCACGCTCTATATAACCAACCTCTGAACCAATGTAAATTTGAGTTCTAGCTTCAGCTAAAGAAGCTCTAGCAATATCAATAAAGCGACTCTTTTCTTTAAAGCTGTCTCTACAGACTCCCTCTGCAATATTACTTGGCACTGAAAGGCCCGAACGAGTAAGTTGACTCCTGAAAGCATAATCATTTAATTGAGAAGTGGTTTTATAAATTTCTGCACTTAATTTAACAGCTCTTTTCCAAACATCTAACTTTTCAAAATTCATCGCAGCTCAGCTCCTTCTGATATCTGACTTCTAATATCTTACCTCTATAAAGTTCGATTTAAAACGTAAAACACAGTGCATTTACTTTAGAGTACTGAGAGGTAAGTGACAGGAACGCTAGGCAGAACTTTATATTTATATATTTCACATGCTAATCGTGATGACTTCTTCCACACATCCATTTGTTCAAATTTCATAATTATTCCCTTCCCTATTGGTGAAATCCATTCACCACAAAACCTTATCGCAAAATAAACCTAGCGCCTAGAGCCTGAAGACATATTTCTACCTAACGCCTAGCGCCTATCACCTATCGCCTAGCCCCTAGCCCCTAGTACCTAGCGCCTTATACCTAAAACGGAAAAAACACGGGAATCAGGGTCAGTACTACTAGGCTGTAGGTGATTGAGATCGGTAGGCCAAATTTTATGAAATCGGTTAGCTTGTAATTGCCAGCATTGTAAACCATTAGGTTGGTCTGGTAGCCGTAAGGGCTGATAAAACTGCCACTCGCGGCAAAAGCGACAGCCAATACAAATGGCATGTAACTTACGCCTAAGCCTTGAGCTATGGTAAATGCAATGGGGAATGTCAGCGCTGCTGCTGCGTTATTTGTTATTAACTCTGTAAATAATAGAGTAAGTAAAAATACACCAATAAAGGCAATGTAAACGCTTTGACCAGCAAGTAAACCTTCGACTTGTTCGGCTATTAATATAGACACCCCTGAATTATCGAGTGCTGTAGCGAGGGTTAAAGCGCTCATTACAATAAGCCAAAGCTCTAACGGAAAACGTCGCTTAATTTCGTTTAGTGACAAACAGCGGCAACCCACCAACACGGCTAGGTAAAAAATAAAGCTTTTTAATAAACTAATATCAAAAATTAACGAGCCCGCAATGGTTGCCACAAAGCCCCAAGTAACAATGCGCTCTTTTAAACCTTTAAGCATGTTGTCGGCTTTTACACCGCTCAATATAAAAAAGTTTTTCGTTAAGTTAGTTCGTTTCGCAAAGTCAGGGCCAACCGCTAGTATCAAAAAGTCACCACTTTGTATCGTGATATCGCCCAACTTACCCGAGAGCTTTTCGCCTTCGCGGCGCACTGCAACAACCGCAGCATCGAACCTTGCGCGAAAGCCCGCGGTTTTTAGTGTTTTACCTACCACTGCAGCACCTGGCTTAATAACGACTTCGGTTAAGTTATCGCGCAGTAAACCATCTTGCTCTGCAAATAAACTTAAACCTTCAAATTGCTGCAACACCAATACTTTAGTGACATCGCCCGAAAAAATAAGTTTATCGCCTTCGCGGATCATCTGCGTCGGTGCTACTGGCGAAATTAAGCGGTTATCACGCACTACCTCAACTAAAAATAATGACTCTAAACTACGTAAGCCATTTTGCTCTACGGTTTTACCTATCAGTGGTGAGCCTACATTCACTTTTGCTTCAACAAAGTAATCACTTGAGGTTTCGTCTTTGCTCACTTTGCCTTTTAAACGGTTAATTGTAAGCGCCATTACCAATACACAGGCAGCTACTGCAGCTAGGCCTATAGGTAAAAAGTCAAAAAATTTAAAACCCTCTGCGCCGCGCTCAATCAGCATAGAGTTAACTATTAAGTTAGTTGAAGTACCAATTAAGGTTAGAGTGCCGCCTAAAATAGCCGCATAAGAAAGGGGAAGCAAAAGTTTGGTAGGGGCAATGAGTTTATTATTTTTAACCGGGCTAATTAAAGTCGCAACCACCGCGGTATTATTTAAAAAGCCAGAGGCGACAACTGTTGCCAATAAGGTCCTGATATAAGACTTAACCACTGAGCCATTAAATAAAACATTGGCAAGTTTTCGTAAAAAACTGGTGCGTTCAAAAGCAAATGCACACACTACCAAGAGCAGTAATGTGACTAACCCAGGGTTAACTGCATTATTCAAAAGCTGCTCAGTAGAAACCAAATTAGTAGCAAAACATAATAAGCAAGCGGCAGCAAAAACACGCTCAGGAAATTTTTGAAATTTAATTAAGCCTAAAATGGTTACAATAAAAACAACCAAAGTAAACCATTGCTGTAAAATCATTCAAATATCCTTATTCGTAGCACGCCAAATCATATCTTCTGCCAAAACTTTAAGGTGTTAAACCCTAATCGTTTTTTAACAAAATACACTGCAAGTAAGTTTTGCAGGCTAATAAAAAATGCGGTAGCAGATGCAGCACCAATAGCACCAAATAGCTTAGTACAAATGGGTACGCTAATTAAAACACCAAAGCCACTAATGAGGGTGACTAAACGCATATCACGTTCATGACCACTCATCATAAGTAAAAAGCCAACCGAACCTGTTACTACATTAACTGCTTGCCCTAAAACTAAAATCTGTAAAATTAGCGCTCCTTGCTTAAACTCTTCACCAAAAAGCCCCATTAAAAATTCGGGAAACAGCAGCATAAGTAGCACTATGGGTAATGCACTTAATATTAATAAGCGAACAGAGAATAACGCGGTTTTGCGAATACCTACATCATCGCCTTTGGCATGAAAGGCTGAAAATTTTGGTGCAACAACTAAATTTACCGCCATTAAAATAAATGAAGTTAACATAGCAATACGTTGAGCTACGCTAAAAAATGCGACCTGCTGTGCGACCAAGAATATACCAATAATTATAGGCGCACTCCATTGTACTGATTGATTCATCATTATGATGACCCAGTTAGGCCTTGCACTATGCCATATTGTTTGTGGGTCTGGCTTTTCACCATTATTATTTAGGTTTTTAATACTCAACCAGTAAAAAAAGCTAGAAGTTACCCCCAATGATAAGCTCAGGTAAAGTGCTGCAGCACTTGCTGAGTCGACTGAAAACACAATCACTGCCGCACCACACAGCATAAAATGAGCGATGTTTTGGCAAGGGATACTCGCAACCAGTTTATGACGAGCCTGCAAACTCATTGCTACTAAAAATACGATACTCAAGCCAATTATTGCTGGGGCAATTAATTGTAACGTATCGGTTAGTCCAGGCTTATTGAATACATTATCAGCAAGCCAAGGTGCAAATGCATAAGTAATGACAGTAAATATAAATGCAATCGGCAGAGCATATTTAAGTGAAAAGTTTAATATTGCTTTCACAGTGTAGCCATTATCAGCATCTGCTGATGTAAAGCGCAATACAGTATTGTCAAAACCAAGTCTAGCAATACCTGCAAGTAACATAACTAAAGCTAAACTTAAAAAAAAGTAACCAGCCTGCTCTGCTCCAAGCTGCCTTGCTATAACGATGTTAAACAAAAAGGCCATACCGGCACCTAAAACCCGAATAGTAAGAGCTATGGCAGCATTAATTGCGGTATGGCGGTGTTCAGCATCGCTTAAAACAGCTTTAATTTTATAAAGCATTAAAGTCTCGGTCAGTATGAAGAGTTAAAAAAGGGGAATACCTACCAAAAGTTAGTAGGCGTTTTTATTCACAAAGCCTTTAAAAATAGTTAAAAACACGATTTTTAAATCAAAGAATAAAGACCAGTTACGAATGTACTCTAGGTCAAACTCTATGCGTTTTTCCATTTTATCTAATGTATCGGTTTCGCCGCGCCAACCGTTAATTTGCGCCCAACCAGTAATACCTGGTTTTACCTTATGGCGTAGCATGTAACCTTCTACCAATTTACGGTATTCTTCGTTATGAGCCACCGCATGGGGCCTTGGCCCTACAATCGACATCTGCCCTTGTAATACATTAATAAACTGCGGCAATTCATCTAAACTCGTTTTACGAATAAACTGACCGATAGGTGTAAAGCGCGAATCATTTTTAGTGGCTTGGGTAACTTTAGCACCGTCTTCCATTACATTCATTGAGCGGAACTTCCATACCTTAATCGGCTTACCATCAATACCATAGCGGTTTTGCTTAAAGAACACTGGACCTTTAGAGGTAAACTTAACGGCAAAGGCTAAACCCAGTAAAATCGGCGATATCATGATTAAGATAAGCATAGAGAGTACAACATCTTCAATACGCTTAATAATGGCATTACTACCATCAAGTGGTGAGTCATAAATACTAATCGTTGGTATACCCATTATGACATCACTACGTGAATGCAACAGCTGGTAAGTAAAGACATCAGGTACAATGTAAACACTTGCAGTGCTATCAGCCAGCTCTTTAACCAGCCACTTGCGGCGTTCATAAGCTTGTGGCGGTAATACAATATAAACCCGGTCTATGCCGCCTTCTTTACAATCAGCAACTAGCTGTTCTAAATTACCGATAGTTTGCGCTGCAACTAGCTTTTGATTTGGTGCGGTATCATCATAATAACCACCGAAAACTAAGCCAAAGCTTGAGTTAGCCACAATATTATTTGCTAATTGTTGCCCTAAAGTGCCAGCACCTGCAATAACAACCGAACGAGTATTTATACCTTGAGAGCGAAGCGCCCTTAAAATTAAACGCAAAATAACACGGTATACACACAACGAAACTAGTACAGATACAAACCAGTAAAACTGCAAACCTTCAGGGTTTAAGTATTGTGGGGCTAAAAAGTTTACACTTAAAAATAAAAGAGCTGCACTAACAAACCAGTGCGAAATAGTTTTTTTAAGTTCTTTGTAAATAGAAAGACCGCGCCACGAAATATAAAGTTTGTCGAGCTCACTTGTAAAGTGGAACAAGAATACTGCAAGTAAAGAGGCTGTTGTATGCTGAAGTAACCAGGGTGTTTCTTGTAAAGCGACAGCTACCCATAAACAGCCAACAATAATAGTAATATCGAGGATCCGTTGTACGAATGCTATTACTGTTGAATTACTTTGCAAAATACCTTTATGCATTTATGTTTACTTCTCATTTTTATTATTACGAGTGGAAGGTTACCATCATTACAGTACTGCTTGTTCATTATGACAGCCTTCAAAGTATAATCTAACCGTTGATTATTGCCATTTTTACAACGTTTATTTTTACTTAACAAAAAAGATTGCAGCAAGTATCTTGCTGCTTGCTCGAAAAACTATGATGCTTGCACTAAAACCAATGCCTTATTTACAAGCTCTATAGCTTTTTCGCTTGACTCAGCCTCAGCATAACACCTTAATTCAGGTGCATTGCCGGATGGCCTTAGATGCACTATATCACCAGAGGCAAGCGTAATACGTAAACCATCAGTTAAGTCTAGTTCGTAGCTTTCATCATAGCCCAGTTCTGACAAAAAGCTTTGCGAATTTTGCTGTAACGCAGTAATAATTTGTAAGCTTTTCTCTCTTGCAAAGTCTTTAATACGATCACTAGCAGTAAATCGTTGCGGTAGCTTGGCTAGTAACTCAGATACATGCTTAGGTTGCGTTAACAAAATCAATGCAGGAAGTAGTGCATCTCTTGTTGGTAAAGCTTTAAGTAACTTGCCATTGAATGTTATATCTGAACCTAGTAAGTAACCACCATTAGCTTCAAAGCCTGCTATTGATGTGTATTGTTCAGCTAACTCTGCAAATTCAGCAATAACATATGGCGAGCCAATTTTTGTTCGCTTTACTTGCTTAAAATTTGCTGATTTTTCAATTGCTGTATTACAACTCACCGGCGTTGCAAGGGCTTCGATTTTTAATAACTGACTACATAACAAGCCTAAAATATCACCGCGTAACCAATTACCATTTTCATCAGCAATTAATGGTCTGTCACCATCACCGTCTGTTGAAAATATCGCATCAAAGCTGTATTCGCTAGACCAGTTCAGTGCTTTTTGCTTATCCTCCTCCGATACAGCTTCGGTATCTATCGGAACAAATTCATCACTTCGCCCTAGACTAATAACCTCTGCACCTAACTGCTCAAATAACACTTTATAAATATCACGCCCAGCACTTGAATGCTCATAAATACCAATCTTTTTACCTTTAAGGGTATCAGCATAAAAAAGCGAGGTGTAACGCTGTGTGTAAGATTCACAGGCATTAACATCTAATGGCAATTCATTTAGATGTTCTGGCAACGCTGTGAGTATAGCTTTGCTAGTTAGGATAGCCTGTTCATCAGCTTTTGTGATCTCACCATCAGGGCGATAGAATTTTAAACCGTTACGATCAAATGGAATATGACTACCAGTAACCATAATACAAGGCATATTATCTTGCATTGCTTTATAAGCAAGTGCAGGCGTTGGTACTACACCGTAATACATAACATTCAATTTATGTTGCTTTAACGCCTCTGCACATGCCTGCGCAATTGCATAACTACTTGGGCGGTTGTCTATAGCAATCGCTACAGTGTCAAAGGTGAATTCTTTTTCTATTGCTGATATAAAGGCTAAAGCAAATGCTGCATTTACATCAGGGGTAAAATCTTTTACAAGACCTCGCGCACCACTTGTGCCAAACTCTATACCACTCTTTGCAATGACTTCAGAGCAAACTAACTGGCTATCCATAAAAAACCTATTTATTTAACTATTCTATAAGCATACAGCTAGCACAATACAAATTGCACTAGCCGCGCTCTGATATCTAACTTCTGATATCTATCTCTTCGTTTATTTCACTCGACCATAACGGTCTTCAAAACGCACGATATCATCTTCACCTAAGTATGACCCCGATTGCACTTCGATTAACTCTAAGTCAACTTTACCCGGGTTTTCTAACGCATGAACCGCTGTAATTGGAATATAAACAGACTCATTCTCTGTTACATATTGCTCTGTATCATCAATTTGCACTTTTGCCGTGCCTGATACCACAATCCAATGCTCTGCACGGTGATGGTGCATTTGTACCGATAGTTTTGCACCTGGCTTTACGGTTATACGTTTTACTTGGAAGCGCTCACCGTTATCGACTGAGTCATATTTACCCCATGGGCGATAAACTTCACGATGGAAAGTCACTTCAGAACGTTCTTCCGCTTTTAACTGGTTTACAATCGCTTTAACTTCTTGTGATTTATCTTTATGGGCAACTAAAACGGCGTCTTTCGTGTTTACAATCACTAGGTCTTCAACACCGACTGTTGCGACTAGTTTGTCTTCCCCAAATACAAGCGTATTCTTTGTATCTACCGCTTTTACATCACCTTTAAAAGCATTGCCATTTTCATCTTGTGAAGACACTTCCCAAAGGGCTGCAAAACCACCTACATCGCTCCAGCCTGCATCCATAGGCACAACAACAGCATCTTTTGTGTGTTCCATTACTGCATAGTCGATTGACTCATCAGGGCAGGCTTCAAAAGCGGCTTTATCTACGCGAATAAAGTCCAAATCACTGTTTTGTACTGCAATAGCTTTTTCGCAAGCTTCGTAGATGTCTGGGCGAAATGCTTTTAACTGGTTTAAATAGCGACTTGCTTTAAATAAAAACATACCACTATTCCAGTAGTAATCACCGCTTTCAATATACTGCTTGGCTGTGTCTAAGTTTGGCTTTTCAACAAAACTGTCAACAACATAGCCATTCTCTACAGCGTCACCTCGTTTAATATAGCCATAACCTGTTTCAGGGCTGTTACCTACAATACCAAATGTAACTAGTTTATCTTGGTTTGCTAACTCTGCAGCTTTATTTACACTTGCCTGAAAAGCAGTTGAGTCTTCAATTACATGGTCTGCTGCAAGTACTAATAATAACGGGTCTTGCTCATTTTCAATTGCTTTAAAAGCAGCCAAAGCAATAGCCGGTGCGGTATTACGCCCTACTGGCTCTAAAAAAATACCGCCATGCTCCGCACCTAATTGGCGCACTTGCTCTGCAGCAATAAAACGATGCTCTTCATTACAAATTAACATGGCTGGCGAGTGCGCTAAGCCCGTTAAGCGACTTAGCGTATCTTGAAGCATGGTCTGCTCGCCATTTAGTTTTAAAAACTGTTTTGGATAGTTGCCACGTGATAGCGGCCATAAGCGGGTGCCTGAGCCACCCGCCATGATTAATGGTAAAATCATTTTTCCCTCTTAATAGTTTAAAAATAAAGCTAACTAACCAAGTAAAAATTTTCTGAAGTTATATTTAACGACTTCAGAACTAAAGGAAGATTTTAAATAATTTTTTGAAGTAACCTTTACTTCATCGTAAAAATTATCATCTTCAATACATTTATCGATAAAACTGAAATGCCCACTTACTAAGTTAGAAATAGAACCCATTGTGAAATTTTCAATACCAATACCTTCAGCCCCAATGTCATTTGTCAATACTGGAGTATTGTTAGCAATTGCTTCTATTATTTTCAATTTAATTCCTGTTCCAAACTTTATTGGACACAAAGCAAAATCAATCGTTTCATATTCACTTTGCAAATTATCAACAAAACCTTTGAAGGTAACTCGCTCGCAATACTCCTTAGGGACTATATTTAAATCAACACCTCGAGTATTTCCAATAACAATAAAAGTAGAAGTAGGATATTCAGAAAATAAAACTGGTAAATAGTCATTAATTATGACCATCAAAGATTGGTAATTCTGATTGGTAGCTAAATTACCAACAAAAGCAAACACAATATCATTTTTGACACTACTTGAGGTTACATTCTTGATCTCAAGAATCGGAGGTAAAGGTATAACCTCTTTCTTTGTATCATAAGAAAGTTCCTTAGCCTCTAATGGGGAGACCAGCCCAACAGCATTAAACTTTTCTAATGCTAACCTCTCAGCTTTATGAAGTCTCTTTGCTTCAATACTCAAAGCAATATTAATTGTAAAATTAAGTAATTTTTTTGTGAATGTTGACTCAAAAAATCTAGAAAATGTACCTAACGCATTAAACTCTTTAATACCTTGGCTCAAAACTCTGCGATACCTCACGGATAACAAATCATCTAAATCGAGTACAGTTCTTGAGTGAGGAAATAAACTCGCATATTGCGCAGTCCTTAACATATCAAAATAGACAATGTCATAGTTATTCTCTAGCTCTAGCTGGGTCAGTATATTTACATTACTTTTAGTGTAAAAAAGTGCATTTTGCATGGGTTTGTTTGAAACCACTCCGCGCAAAGCTGCAGTAAACATCCCAGCATAAGACAAAGGTACAATCTTATCAGCAAAGATTCCACCTTCCTCCAATTCCAACTTTAATTTCTGAGAAGAAACAGAGCCATCTTTAGTGAAGAAAGCTATATCAATTTTAGCTCCCATATCAGAAATCATATGTATGGCTTGCATTAACATCATCTCTCTCCCTCCAGAAGCTGGGAGTGGAGAGCGAGTTAATAATAATAAAATTTTACTACCCATCAAAAAAAACCTTTTTAATAACATTTTCACTATTAATTGGCAGGTATCTAGATGAATTAACTTTCCCCTTCTTAATTAGATTCCGTTTAAAATCAGTGTCAAGCATTTTTAAAACACATTGCGTAAGTTGCTTATGGTTACCGACACTAAACAAAGATGCGGATCCTTGAAGCACTTCTTCATGCGCAGGTATAGCAGTAGCGACAACAGGTAAACTAGCTAACTGCGCTTCAATTACCGTCCTTCCAAACCCCTCATGCTCAGAAGCTGATACATAAATATCACAATCTAAATATAACTTTTTCAACTCAGAGTCACTTGGCTCATCAAAGTACTTCAACTTCACATTTTTCTCCCTTGCTAACAGCAATGTAGACTCATGGCTCTTCTTGTCTACAATCTTCCCTGCTCGTACAAAAATGAAGTTTTTATCACACTGATTATTTAGTTCAGACAATGCCTTAACGATTGTTTTGAGGGATTTTCTTGGTTCATCTGAGCCAACATTTAATATTTTAACAAAGGCATGTTCATCATCTACCCTATCACTCTGCTCAGCAGGGGTTATTGAAAAATCAAAAAGATTCGGGATAACAAAAACATCTCTTTCATGCACAATGGAATTCTTGAGCAAGTCATTTTTAGTAGATATTGTCGGAACCAGAACCTTGTAATTCAATGGAAGCTTTAAAAGCATAAAATTAAATTTTAGATACACAACCTTTATACGACTAACTAAAGTTCCGGTAGTCTTCATATCTGGAAAGTGATGAATAACAACAACTCTGTCTTTAAAAAAAATAGAGAACAGAAGAAGGTATATAATTGATTCTTGGTACAATACAATTTTGTTAAAAGAGAATGATTTTAATAAAACAATAAAAGGTAGAATTAAAAACTCCCATAAATGACGATAAACTCCTTTTTTACCAGTCCAAAAAAGTTCCTGAACATTGCCGTCAAGTCTGCTGTTTATCAAATTAATGATAACCTCACTATACTTAAAAACTCCTTGATTTTTATTAAACAATGGAGCATTGACCCATAATATTTTACTTTTACTAGCCAATTTTTCTTACTCCATCTTTTAGACTCTTATTGAAATTACCCCAGGTAAAAGCATTTAAATGCTCAATAGCTTTGTCGTCATCAATCTGCAAATCAAACTTCCCTTGAAAAACTTTAATAAAATCATCAAACTCATTTAGGTACAAAGCATTATCTCCAAGAACTTCATGTGACACATCTGAATACTTAACAAATGCGGGAATGCGAAAATATAATGCCTCTAACAAAGGAATACCAAAGCCCTCTTCATCACAAGGGTATACAAAATATTGACAACACGAATATAGCTTGGAAAGTTCGTCATTAGATATATAACCTGTAAACTTTACAGCTTCATAACCAAATTCATTGTTTATTTCTTTTGCTAGGTTAATTGTCGATTCATTTTTCCATCCATAACTACCTGCTAAAATCAATTCAGCATCTTTTGCACTAGATTTTTTAAATGCTCGAAGCAGCTCGTAGAGTTTTTTTCTTGGTTCGATTGTTCCAACATATAGGTAAGATTTCTTATCGCGTGATTTGAATCTAGAGAGCTCAGATTTATTCAATTTTAATTTAGTTTCAAAACCCAATAGACATACATAGATGTTTTTAGATTCCAACTTCAGCAGTTTGGCTATGTCATTTTTTGTATTTTCAGAATTGCAAAGGCAAGAATTATTATGTTTCAGCGCCTTAATAAATTCCTTCCTGACCGAAAGACTTCTGCCTGTTAAATGCTCTGGGTTTTTCAAAAAGGCTAGATCATGGACAAAGTAAATTACTTTATTTGTTGGTATAAAAAGAGGTTTAACCATATTAAATTCGATATAACGTTCATATCTACCAAGATAGAAGAATATAGGCAACAGAATACTATAGTAAAAATGAAAAATTATTCTATTCACATAATATAAAAACTTACTCTTACTTTTAATTTGAAAGGGAGTAATAGACTCATAATCTGACTCTGATTTAAAACCAGCAACAACTTTTCCTACCCCTGTAACTGGGTAAAGATGCGAGTAATTAAAATAAAGAATTTTACTTGACACTTTTTAACTTAACCCTTTGAATGTATGAGAAAATAAATATTGCTGTAAAAAAGATTCCGAAATAGCGGTCGTATGAATTAATACCTGCAAACCACCATAAAACAGAATTAATTAAATATGCGCAAAGCGCAAAATAGAATGGAGTTCTAAAAATACAACACGCCCTAAAAACAAGCCCGTAAACAGATCCTAAAATTAAGAAATAAATGGGGAAAAGATAGCCAAACTCCGAGATAGCAACACCATATATACTGGGCCAGTTATAAGTTAAAGAAAGTGAAGAACTAGATAGGTAATAAAAATTAGTTTTCACTGCCTCTAAACTATTAACAGGAAAGCTTTCGTCAAAATATAAAGCAATATCTTTGATCCCTAGCAGGTCCGGGATTAAGGGGTAATTCCACAAAAAATTCAAGCTATAATAAAAAAAACCGCTCCCTGGAAGGTAATAATCTTCATAAAGTATAGCTCCAGCTCTATTAAAAGAAGCTCCAAAATAGCCAAAGAAAGTTTTATAGACTAAACTAACATAACCGTAATTATCAACATATTCACTTTGCCTAGCCGCTTGAATGAAAACAAAGAACAAAAATAGGGAAATTATTATAGCTGTACTTTTTAGCGAAAAAACACTCTTAAGACTTAACCTTCCTGTAATTAAAAAAACTATAATTATCAGTAAAAAAAGTTTGAATATAGAAGCCCTGGTTAAGGTTATAAAGGATGCAAGAATAAAAAAAGCTATCGAAATTAAAAGTAAATACTTTATATTTTTCGTTGAATTTGTTGTCAGTATTGTACATAGCGATAAAGTAATTATTCCTAATACAAATGGTAAAACCCATCCCACGCTACTCATAGATATTTGTTCGGCTATTTCCTTTCTCAACATTACAACTTCATCACCCCCAGCAAGGATCGCGAAAATTTTAGGCAATGAAATCAGCTGAGTTACAGAAAATATACTTACTAATGAAAGTGCGATTGCTAATAAAAGTGAAAAAGCAACAGCCCCTGAAGATCCAGAGGCTTCATCTATATCTTTAATAGCTTTTATATCGTAAAACCACTTTATTCGTAATGATAAAGTATAAGATACAACAAAGAAAAACGTAGATGTCAATACTAGTAAAAGAAATAGAAAGTTATAACTAATAAAGCTAGGCTCACCGAGGCTCATTTCATATGTTTCTTCAGGTGTAATAATTGATAAAAAAGCCACAAAGCATATTATAAGACAGCTATAAACAGGAAGCCTTAATAAGTTACTCATATTCATTCAGCTTAATTGTTTTTTCAACTTCAAATTCCGAACCTTTTACAAAGTTATAATACCAAGCTTTATCCTCTTCAGTGATATCTTGATTTGATATTGTTGCATTTAACAATTTATTTTTGATAACCATTCTATGTTCTTTTTTTACAATAGCTTTAAACATTCTTTTAAAAACAGTATCTGAAGTTAATAAATTTCTTATCCTTGGGTACTTAATATTACCTGACTTATTGACTTGCGTTTCCGTTACACTTTGAATATTTACATATTCTAATCCTAAAAAATTCGAAACTCTAGTTAATGTATTATCTTTATCATTTATAAGGCTATCCATATTTATAACATAGACATTTAAACCTTTTTCTTTTAGATATTTAACCGCATCATAATATTGCCCATACCCAACATAATCATAATTATAATTATAATTTTTTATTCTTGATGAACTTTCCATAACAGCCTCTTTAAAATTCAAAGGCTCTTTTCCATCTCTTCGAAACATCTTCCAAGAAGAGAAAGCTCGCTCCGCAGGGCATCGTACAACACAAAAAATCTTAATATTCTTTATATTTTCTTGATATAAAGAAAAAACTGAGTCATAAAACTCTTTATACTTATATAAGTAATCAGTGGATGCATCACATATTTTATCTGTCAGCTGGAAGTTTTTGTATAATTTCTCGTATTCCCCTAGTAAATTTATTTTACAATACCCTCTGAAACTACCATCGATGTAAGGTAAAGCTCCACTAACAAAAAAATTAGGCTCTTTAATGTTACTTATTCTCAATTCCGCTGTTGACTCTAAATAAAAAGCAAGAGAGCTTGTTGCAGCTTTTTGAGCGCCTATTAAAAATACGTCTGGTAAATTCATACCATTTATTAGCACTTTAAACCCTCCAATTTGCTGATTAGTGGATTGCAAATTGATTCAACAACCTTTATTTCCTTTTCACTAAGAATCTCTTTCCAGTACTTATTTATTGTATCCATACTTCTATTCCATTGATGTGCAACACCTTCCTTTGGTGGTCCACTGTTTTTTGCTGATTTAAACTCTTTAATTATATTTAAATGCTCATTAGTCAAATCATAACCCATATAATTTAACATTTTTTGATATGTACTGATTGGATCTCTAAGAATATCACCATGATCAACTATAAGAACTTCATTTTTCTTAGAGTACGCAAGTGAATAAGATAATAACCAGAGTAATAATGCAGATTTTAGATATAAACTTTCATCTTTTAAGAGCTCTATTTCTGTTGACACATCATCAACGATATGTTTTAACGCCGAGCATTTCATTCTTTTTATAATATCTTCCATATCAAACCCCCATTTCATTCTTTTGAAAGAGGCAGCAACAGAGAATGGATTACGATATAAGTAGATTACTTTATAGTCTTTACTAATAAAATCTGGAGATAAAAAACAAGCCGTTGGATCTTTTATAATTATAGTCTCAACGGTCTTCGAATTAATTGCTCGATTATAAGATAATTTCGTACCTGAAAAACCAAGTCTCTTCCTTAATTTTTTAAAAAAGCCATCTTCAGGAAAAATACCTGACTTAAACTTAATTTCATTATCAAGAAACTTTTTACAAAATTCATTTGTAAAATCTAGATCAGATATTGGAAAATAATTTTCAACTGATTTCCAGCCAAGATGAAAATTAAATGGCTCAAAAACGGAGTCAATACTAGAATGCTTAGCTAGGACATCCCCAACAACAGACGTTCCCGCCCTAGGCACACCTGTTAATAAAACTAATTCTTTTTTATTTAGCACTTTTTGCTTCCCACTCTGGAAAGTGTTCACGTATATATTTATTCAAAGCAATTTCAGCTTCTGTATAAATACGAGTTTCAAGATTTGAGGTCCGAGATTCTGCTTCTGTATTTGTGATCATACCCGCACCTACCGTTACATTGGTTAAGCGGTCAATAATGATGAATGAGCCGGTACCTACCACTTGCTCGTATTGATCAATCACCACTGGTGCTGATGTTTCGATTGTACAATTAGCAATTTCGTTTAATTGTAATTCGCTAGCATCAATTTGCTCTAGGGTATTTACATCAATACGGTGGTTAATATTGCTGATTTTACCAAACGTATTTTTAGTACCAATTTTTAGCTCGTACTCTTTGCCTGGTTGCATTGCGGCATCGGCCATCCAAACAATCGTTGCGGCAAAGCTTGAGCTAGTTGTAGGTAGTTGCTTGTGGTCTGTGCTTGATTTAACAATCACATCACCACGAGAAATATCAATTTCGTCTTTTAAAGTGAGTGTAATTGCTTGACCGGCAAAGGCGCTTGGTAAATCGCCATCGGCAGTAACAATACGTTCTACTGATGATGTTTTACCCGACGGGAATGCAGTAATTTGGTCGCCTACATTAATAATACCGCTGGCAATGGTGCCGCAAAAGCCGCGGAAATCTAAATTAGGGCGATTTACATACTGTACTGGTAGGCGGAAGGTATCTAGGTTTTTATCGTCACTAATGGTTACTGTATCAAGTAATTGCATTAACGTGGCACCTGGGTACCAGTCTAGGTTATCGCCTTTATCAACTACGTTATCGCCTTTAAGTGCTGAGATTGGTACAAAGCGCACATCAGGAATATCTAACTGCTCAGCAAAGGCTTTGTAATCGGCTTTAATTTGGCGGTAAACATCTTGGCTATAATCAACTAAGTCCATTTTATTAATGGCTACAATTACGTGCTTAAGGCCAAGTAGTGATGCAATATAGCTGTGACGCTTAGTTTGGGTTTGTACGCCTTTACGTGCATCAATCATCACAATGGCTAGGTCACAGTTAGATGCACCGGTTGCCATATTACGCGTGTATTGCTCGTGCCCTGGACAGTCAGCAATAATAAACTTACGCTTTTCAGTTGCAAAATAACGGTAAGCTACGTCAATAGTAATACCTTGCTCACGCTCTGACTGAAGACCATCTACCAATAATGCTAAATCGAACTCTTCGTCTGTGGTGTTGAATTTTTTTGAGTCGTTTTTGATAGCCGCCATGTGATCTTCAAAAATTAATTTTGAGTCATGTAATAAACGGCCAATTAATGTTGATTTACCGTCATCAACATTACCACAAGTTAAAAAGCGCAGTAGATCTTTGTTTTCGTGTTGTTTTAAGTAACCTTCAATATCTGTTTCAAGAAGGTTTGGGGTAATTTGTTCAGTCATTTTCCATCCTTACTTAAGCTATAAGCTATAAGCCATAAGCTTGAAGTCTAAATACTTTCTATAGAGTTTTTCAGGCCACAAAGCATTGCCTGTAACTCTTTTGTTTCTGCAACCCATATAGACCCTATATCGTTAGATAAATATCCTATCTCTATTCCGATATAAATTTGAGTCCGAGCTTCTGAAAGCGATGAGCGAGCAATATCTAAAAATCGACGTTTTTCTTTATTACTATCTCTGCTCATCCCTTCCGCGATGTTACTAGGTACTGATAAGCCAGCTCTAGTCAGCTGATCTCGAAAGCCGTAATCCCGCAATTCAGTTGTTCCTTTATAAATATTCGAAGACAACCTTGCCGAACGCTTCCAAACTTCTAAATTTTCAAAATTCATAACAATTCCTTGTTGTATCTATTTAGTAAAGTCTTTAATCCACTTAAGACTTACAGCTTAGAGCTTACGGCTTCTTAAAAGTAACCTTCCATTTTCTTTTTCTCCATTGAGCCTGATGAATCGTGGTCGATTACACGGCCTTGGCGCTCTGATGTTTTAGTTAGTAACATTTCTTGAATGATTTCTGGTAGCGTTGTGGCGTTAGATTCAACCGCACCTGTTAATGGGTAGCAGCCTAGGGTTCTAAAGCGTACCATTTTCTTCATTGGTACTTCGCCTTCTTCAAGTGGCATGCGCTCGTCATCAACCATAATTAATGTACCTTCACGCTCTACTACCGGGCGCTCTGCAGCTAGGTAAAGTGGTACAATATCGATGTTTTCTAGGTAGATGTATTGCCAAATATCAAGCTCAGTCCAGTTACTCAGTGGGAATACACGAATACTCTCGCCTTTGTTTACTTTGCCGTTAAAGGTATTCCATAACTCTGGGCGCTGGTTTTTTGGGTCCCAACGGTGGTTTTTATCGCGGAATGAATAAACACGCTCTTTAGCGCGTGACTTTTCTTCGTCGCGGCGTGCACCACCAAATGCAGCGTCAAACTGGTATTTGTCTAGCGCTTGTTTTAAACCTTGGGTTTTCATTATGTCGGTATGCTTTGCACTACCGTGAGTAAATGGGCCAACACCTGCATCTACACCTTCTTGGTTAATATGCACCAATAAATCAAAACCTAGCTTTTCGGCCATTTTGTCGCGAAACTCGATCATTTCTTTAAATTTCCATGTTGTATCAACATGCATTAACGGAAACGGTGGTTTAGCTGGGTAAAATGCTTTCATTGTTAAATGCAGCATTACTGCTGAGTCTTTACCAACAGAGTAAAGCATTACCGGGTTATCGAATTCGGCAGCAACTTCACGAATAATGTGAATAGATTCAGCTTCGAGTTGCTTCAGATGAGTCATGCGGGCTTGGGAGATTTCCATTTTTACTCCATGAAAGTATGCAAGGTTTCGTAAGAAAGAAGCCGTAGGAGAAGTCAGAGGTTAGATATCAGAGGTTAGACGAGAGATATCAGAGGTTAGATATCAGGTTTCAGATATCAGTTTTAGATATCAGATGTCTTTTTTCAGATATCGGTGCTTTGATTTCAGATATTAGACTTCAATCACCGAGATTATTTAAAATTTGTTGTTCAATTCTAGGTTCTAGGTTCTTCAACACGCTTGCGTGGTGACAATTTAGTCAAGTAGAACCTAGAACGTCTTTAATTACTTATCAGATTTATATTCGTAGTTGTAATAGCCGTAATAGCCGTATGCATTGCTTGCTTTACGTACTACACCATTAAATACAACACCTTTTACGTCTATGCCATTTTGTTCAAAGCGGTTACGAGTAAGCTCAATTTCACGTAAATGGTTTTGGCCGAAGCGCGTTACTAATAATGTACTACCAGCATGAGCACTCACAATTGCTGGGTCTGTAACCGCTAAAATAGGTGGTGTATCAACAATAATAATGTCGTACTTGCCACTTACCTCATCAACCATCTTACTAAAGTTGCTATGCATTAATAGCTCAGATGGATTTGGTGGTATTTGACCACGGGTGATTACATCTAACCCTTCAACTTGTGATTTTTTAGTCACTTGTTCAAGGTTTAAACGGCCCGATAATAAATCACTCAAACCATCATCCCATTTCATACCGAACTGAGTTTGTAAGTAACCTTTACGCATATCGGCATCGATAATCAGTACTTTTTTACCACTTTGTGCCAGTACAGTTGCAAGGTTTACCGAGATAAACGATTTACCTACACCCGGGCTTGGGCCAGATATAGCAATAATGTTATTTTTAGCTTCCATCATTGCAAAATGTAAACTGGTACGCAGGCTACGTAGTGCTTCAATCGATAAGTCAGCGGGGTTATCTACCGCAAGTATCGACTTAGGCTTATCTTTAACTTTACGGGCACGGTTAAAACCCGTTAGCTTATCTTGAAAGTCAGAATACGGTACCGATGCATAAACAGGTAAGCCAATACTTTCGATCTCGGTTGGGTCTTCGACACCTCGGTGCATTGCTTTTTGTATTAGCACAATAGCCACCGCCAAAAAACCACCTAACATTGTTGCCACAACAGCAATAAGGGCTTTTTTAGGCTTGACTGGTTCAGTGGTATCTACCGCTGCTGCATCGACCACCCTTACATTACCTACCGTACCAGCGCGTACAATATCAAGCTCTTGTGTTTTACTAAGTAAAAGCATGTAAATTTCGTTACCTACTTCTACATCGCGGGTTAAGCGTAATAATTCTTGCTGTGTTTCTGGTAGGTTACCCACTTTAGATGTTAGCTGTTCTTTTTCTGCTTCGACCGCTTTAATTTGCTGCAACACACCTTGGTAGGCAGGGTGTTCACGCTTAAATTTACGGCTTAACTCTAAACGCTTAAGCTCTAGCTCTTGCAAGGTCGTGTCAAGCTCGACAATTTGCTCAAGCACCCCCTGGGTTTCTAGGCTAATATTTACCGAGTTACGCTGCTTTTGATAATCGTTAAAACGTTGTTCCGACTCTTCAAGCTGCCTTTTTACTTCTGGTAGTTGTACTTCTAAAAAGTCTAATGATTTTTTAGCTTCTGCACTATTACGCTCTACATTACGGCGAACATAAATTTCAGCTACTTTATCAAGCACTTTTGCTGCATGTGCAGCACTTTTATGCTCATAACCCATTGCTATAATACCAGAGTCTTTACCTTTTTCGCTGGCGGCGATCTCTTCTTGCAACTCGATAATAGTACGATATCGATTGTTCTTAACTAATGTAAAAACTGTACCTGGACGTGCATTCAAATCACGAACTGTTAATTCGTAATAACCTGCAGTTTGCTCTTTACCCACAACACCTTTTAAAACAGACTCACCGTCAGGGTTAAAAAGCTCAAATGTTTTATTTTCACCAATAACTAGCTCAAAACCTTGACCTTCAAACGCTTTAGGTACATTGAATCTAAATACATTGATACTCTCGCCGCCCCACGCATAACTGCTGAAGCCTAAAAAAGGTTCGGCAATGTCGCCCTCTGATTCAGCAACAAAGCTGCGAAATAGCTTACCACCAATAATTGGGAATAACTTAGGCTCAGCAATTATATTAAGCTTTAGGGTATCGACCGCTTCGCCAATGACTGAGCGCGATTTTAACAGTTCTATTTCGGTTACGGCTTCACTGCTGCTTTCGAACATTCCTGCCATATCATCAAGGCCAGGTACAGACGGGCTACTTTCTTCAACTTGTACAAGTGCTGTTGCTTTATATATTGGTGTGCTTAATACGGCAACTGCTACCCCAATAATGGCAAATACAGCGGTTACTAAAACGATAAACCATTTACGGTCTAGTAAAGTACCAAGTAATGCGAGTAGATCTATTTCTTGCGATTGCGATTCTTGACTTCTATTTTGACTTTTACTTGCTGCTAATGCAGTGGGCTGAGCATTCATCTACTACCCTTTCCTTATAAATACTTTTGCCAAGCGCTACATGCGCTATCGATTAATGCGTAAACATGCTCAAAAGCCTCTTGGCTTTGACGGTATGGGTCGGGTATTTCTTTATCGCCGACCCATTTACCTAGCAAAAATGTTTTACCACGCGCTTGCGGGTAGCGAGCACATAAGTCGTTTATATGACGTTGTTCCATCACTAAAATAACACTGTGCTGTGCAACAAGGGCTGAGGTTATTTGCCTTCCCTGATGCTCACTCATATCAATACCATGTTGCGTTGCAATTTGCTGCGCTTGTGCATCTGCATGTTTGCCTTCAAGGGCCGTTAAACCCGCTGAAGACACACTAACATTTTTACCTTGTAGTTTACTTTTTAATACATATTCAGCGGTTGGGCTTCGGCAAATATTGCCGGCACACACCACCAATACAGAATCAAACATACAACTTAACCCCTAGTTTGACCCTGTTACATCATCAATTGCATTCACTGAACTAACTGATGGTAATAATAAGCTAATTACACGGTTCCAACGTGCTAATGGTGCTGACGTTACGTATACAATATCGTGCGGTTGCAACTCAAACTGCTCTGCAAGCACTAATGCTGCAACATTCTTTGCATGTAGTTGGTATACATCAGCAATAATGCCATCAGTTTCTAAGCTGCGTTTACGTAATACAAATACACCATTTGCGTCAGCTGTATTTTCGTTCAAACCACCCGCGTCGCTTAAAGCTTGCGCTAAATTTAAACCATAACGATTAACGCCCACTGTACCAGCGCGTTTTACATCGCCTAACACAAACACTTTTTGCATGTCGTTACGGTTAACATGCACAATATCACCATGTTTTAATAAACGGTTTTGTGAAATATCGCCATGGGCATAAAAATCGTCTAGTTTAATAACTTCAGTTTTATCGCCACGCGTAAATGTAACTGTGCGCCAATCAGCAGAATCTGTTAACCCGCCGGCTTGGTTAAGCGCATCAATTAAAGTTAGAGGCACTTCAGTTACAGGGAGCACACCAGGGTTATTAACCTCGCCTGTTACATAGGCTTTTTGGCTTCTAAAACCAACAATTTTAATATCTACTTGAGGGTCTTCGATCACGCGGCTTAAGCGCTTAACAAGCTCTTTATGAACTTGTTGTACTGTTTTACCAGCCGCTTGAATATCTGGAGCGTAGGCAAAGGTAATGGTGCCGTCGGCTTGCACACGGAAACCGTCAAACTCTGCGGTACGTTGTACAGCTGCAGGGATTGTTAATTCAGGATGATCCCACACGCCAATTGTGATTACATCGCCAACACCTAATTTGTATTGGTAATCAGAGGTGTCGATGCCATCAAGGCTTGATGGTAACGCTGGTTTCGTTTTACTTTGCTTTTGTTGGTTGATTAGAGAAGAGTCGATGATTTGAATATTTACTTTATCGAGCTCCTTCTCAAGGTTATCTATTTGTTCGCCCGATTCGATTCCTTCAAAATGGCTACCGGGGATGATTGTACAGCCAGTCATTGCTAGTAACGCAAATGACGTTACAATTGTTTTACAGCTAAGCGCCATTGTTATTTCCCAAATAATTTTTCTTAAAACGTCCAGTTAAAATAAAACCACAACTGTTTATTTTTACGCTGCCTAATTAAAGCATGGCATTACAAGGTTCGCAAGACTGAGTGTTTAGTAAACGCTCACTTGTGACAGGTTTTTGCAAAATAGTTAATGAATACTTCTAGGTTCTAGGTTCTAGGTTCTAGGTTCTAGGTTCTAGGTTCTAGGTTCTAGGTTCTAGGTTCTAGGTGCTAGGTGGTAGGTTCTAGGTTCTAGGTTGGTGGTGGGTGGGGGGGGGGGGTGGGGGGGGGGG